>CAYUNA010000005.1:8576-30823 GCA_964445895.1 uncultured Saprospiraceae bacterium
GATGCAAATTGTGGTTGTGCGGGTACACCAATCAACGGTGGCGGTGACCCAGATTGTGATGATATTTCAATTACGGTTGACAATGGTAATATCATCGTTACTAATTTGAATGGCGCACCAGTATCTTCTTTGCAAATTTTGAATTCATCTTATCAAAATGAGTTTACTTGTTTTGCAAATTGTAGCGATACAGAAACGATTGCAGTTACACCAGGGACTTATTTTGTTTATGCAAAATATTACACGGGAGCTTATCAGCAAATTTGTCAAAATGTACAAACAGTAACTGTTACTAACGGTGGCGGCGGATGTACAGATGCAGACGGCGATGGCTACTGTGCGGCAGATGATTGTGATGACAACAATCCGAATTTGCCAGCAGCAGTAGGTACTTCTTGTAACGATGGTAACCCAAATACGACAGGCGACCAAATTCAAGCAGATGGCTGTACTTGTGAAGGTACACCAGCCAATCCAGGTGACCCGAATTGTGCAGACATTTCGATTGCAACCGACGCTGGAAACATTGTTGTCAGTGGCTTAGATGGCGCACCGATTTCTTCTTTACAGATTTTCAATTCGGTTTATCAAACGGAGTTTAGCTGTTTCGCAGATTGTAGTGCAACAGAATCAATTCCTGTAAGTGCAGGTGTTTATTACGTTTATGCGAAATATTATACGGCACAGTACCAGTTGATTTGTGAAGTCGTAGAAACGATTGATGTTAGTGCCAATTTAGTGGCAGTAAATAGTAATATGGATTTCCAAGCGAAGCAAGGACCATTGGTTGCGAATTTGCATTGGAGTGTTTCACAAGATGTCAATGTCTCTCACTACGAAGTCGAAACTTCAGCAGATGGCGTTCATTTTGAAAACTTGTCTACCGTACTTGCAGAGCAAAGTGAGACACCAGAATTGTATCGCTTAGAAGATGACAGTCCTGAGTTTGGTGTCAATTATTACCGCGTTCAAACGGTTTATTTTGACGGCAACAAAGCAACGTCTAAAACCCGTCGATTGAACTTCGATGTGGATTTTGGAGACATTCTTATCTTCCCGAATCCAGCAACGGAAACAGTGAAATTGAGTGTCAAAGATTTCGCTGGTCAGGCAGGAAAGGTGGTTATTTACGACTTACTTGGCAAGCCGGTTTATCAGCAAGATTTCTTGTCTCTGCCTTCCATTCCAATGGATATTAATTTGACAGATTACCGCAGCGGCGTTTACCATATTACGGTAGCGGTTGACGGGTATCGGTTGATTACTAAGAAATTGGTGGTGCAGGATTAAGGTATTATGAAGCTTTGTAAATGAAGCAGTAGGGGCGTTCTTGAGAGAGGACGCCCCTTTTTTGTTATAAAAAATGTCTATTTTTACACCTTTAAATGGCACTTAACCTACTGGCTCATTGATTTCACAATTAACGATAGCGTAATGATTCCACCAGCAATACCCGACAACGAAGAAGAACGGCTAAAAGCCTTGTACCAATACCAAATCCTGGACACCCTCCCAGAAGACGACTTCGATGAACTCACCAAGCTTGCTTCTGAAATTTGTGGAACACCCATTTCCTTTTTGACTTTAGTAGACAGAAATCGGCAGTGGTTTAAGTCTCGGCATGGCTTGGAATTGGTAGAAATTCCGCGTGAATTAGGTCATTGTTCCCATACTATCTTGAATCCAAATGAGGTGATGATTGTAGAAGATGTATTCAAAGATGAACGGTTTTTTGACAATCCAGCGTTGACAGGCGACCCAGCGGCAGTTTTTTATGCGGGTGTTCCGTTGGTGAATCCAGAAGGATATGCACTGGGATCATTGTGCGTGATTGATACAGAGGTGCGGAGGTTGACGGAAGAGCAAGTTAGGCATTTAAAAGTTGTCGCGAACCAAGTGGTTAAGCAATTAGAACTACGCCGAAAATTGGTAGAATTATCAGCGACACAAGTAGCTTTAGAACAAAAAAATGATGAACTGGAGGCCTCTAATGAGGAATTGACGCGCTTTGCCAGCATCGTTTCGCATGATTTAAAATCTCCGCTTAATACGATTTCTGCGCTTTCAGATATGATGAAAGAGGAGTATCAAGCGGTTTTAGACGATCTTGGTTTGGAGCAGTTGGAATTGATGAAGGAATGTACTTTGAAGTTGTCTGAAATGGTGGTAGGTATTTACGAGTATTCTCGTTGGGGTGGCTATTTTAAAGAGAAAAGAGAGCAAGTTGAATTGTCGAAAATATTGGAAAAAACGGTTAAATTATTATCGCCACCGCAAGATGTGACGATTGATTTTGCTGAAAAGTTGCCAACTGTTTTTACGTTTAAAATTGCGTTAGAACAGATTTTTAGCAACCTCATCAATAACGCCATAAAATACAATGATAAGCCGCAAGGGAAGATAAAAATCACGTATGCTGAAAGTGAAACACACCACGTTTTTCAAGTGATTGACAATGGGCAGGGAGTGCCAGAGGCAAAGAAATTGCAGATTTTTGATATTTTTCAAACGCTAGGCAAAACCGACCGTTTCAACGAAAAAGGTACGGGCGTTGGTCTTGCGATAGTGCTGCAATTGGTCAAGAAAATGAATGGTGAAATCGAAGTGACTTCTGAAGTCGGAAAGGGTAGTACCTTTCAATTTTCGATAAAAAAGCATTCGTAAAATGAATGCTTCATTACTACGATTCTTCCTCATTGAAATACACTTTATAAAAATGCATTCCTCGCGCTTCGTCATAGCCTTTTTCAATAAAATGTTTGCTTACATCCGGGTCAGTAAAGTCCAATTTAATTTGAATATTAGTATCGAGTTTGATGAGGTTTTTGACTTTCTTTTTTGCGGTCTTGAGCGCCGTACCCGAAATCTCAAAATTATTAATGGTATCTAAACCAAAATCCGCCTGATATTCCTTGAATTCCTTTGCATATTCTTCATTCTGTCCCATCACTTGGTCTGTGAAATCCTCGAAATTAAACTTTTCATTTTTAGTAAAATAATCAATCGAATCCGCAAGAAACTGGACCTGTTCGCGACGATCACTATTTTCTGCTACCACGTCCGCAGAGAATTCGTTACACATTTCTAAATAGAGTTTCGTGTGAAAATTTTCATCCGCTACGAAGTCAATATTTAAAAAATGGTGTGTCCAATACAACGCATCATAATTGTTATTATCGACACTCAACACCCGAAAACCATCCGCAGATTCTGTATTTAAAATCAAACAACCTTTGTCTAATTTTTCAATATGGATGCCTTCCAATTGGTCAATCATCAGGTTATTCCCTGTATTTGACACTTTTAAAAACGTGCTTTTACGTTCCGATTTAAATACGCCAATTGCATCAACCACTTCATCTTCAATCACAATATCTTTAAAATAAGCCACGTAAACTTCCCCCGACTTGATATTTGGATGCGTTGATTGGTTATACAGATGCTGGACGATATTCACCGATTGTTCATGCAAAGTAGAGTCATCTTCAAATACTTTCTTGGCATAATTATATACCTCATTGTAACTCAAATCCGTCGAATGTTGAAACCGATAATGGTCTTCTGACTTCTTAATTGGCTTCAAAAAATATTTGGTCAACGCCGCTTCCATTTCTTCATTTAGTTGAAAAAGACTTTCAGAAATGAAGTTTTTCTCTTGTCGCTGTTGGTTGCCCACGCGGTGAATCGCTAATTTATCTATTTGTAGATTTGAGTAGTTAATCATGGTATAAAATCTTATGATTAAAAAATATCATATAAAAGGTCACCAAAGGTAGCGGATGGATTTGAAGTATGCTAATTTTGGAGGAGGTTTGTTTTGGAAAAGTTTTCCACAAATTTATTAAGGAACGCGAATTAAATAAATGCAGATTCTTGATAGTGAGCGTTTGTTCATAGTTTTTGCTTTGAAACCCGCATAAATGTTGATATTTTCAGGGTTTTAAAGTGAAAAATATGGACAAAAAATCCTGTCAAGAATCGGCCTTTATTTATTTCGCGTTCCTAATGGATTATGTAGAGAATAATCTATCCGTTTAGCAGAGAGAATTTTTAGGAGAAAAACCTTTTATTACCAAAACCCCAATCTGTTCCTCCTAAATTTTTTCGTACTTTTGCGCCCAAATTCCAAACCAATTTATTCCTAACAAAAAAATTAAAACCTAAAATAATGGCTAAGAATTTCCTAAAAAAATTAGGACTCAAAAAGAAAAATGCCGGTACCAGCACGGGCTTGAAATCGACAGATTCGGGTAAGTACATCAAATCGTACTCTCCAGTGGATGGAAAATATATTGGTAGCGTCAGTACGACTACTAAAAAAGAATACGAAGCGGTGATGAAAACGGCTCAGGCTGCTTTCAAAGAATGGCGAAAAATGCCCGCTCCACACCGAGGCGAAATCGTACGCCAATACGGTAATGCGTTGCGCGAAAACAAAGAGGCATTGGGGCAGTTGGTGTCTTACGAAATGGGAAAAAGTTTACAAGAAGGCTACGGGGAGGTACAAGAAATGATTGATATTTGTGATTTTGCAGTAGGATTGTCTCGACAGCTATACGGTTTGACGATGCACTCAGAAAGACCAGGGCATAGAATGTATGAACAGTGGCATCCGATGGGGGTTGTAGGAATTATTTCAGCGTTCAATTTTCCAGTAGCAGTTTGGTCATGGAATTCGATGATTGCGATGGTTTGTGGTAATGTTTGTGTATGGAAACCATCTGAAAAAACGCCGTTGTGTAGTATTGCGTGTCAAAATATTTTGCAAAAAGTATTGAAAGATAATAATGTTCCAGAAGGCGTTTCTTGTCTAGTTAATGGTGATTATAAAATCGGAGAATATTTGAGTAAAGACCGTCGGATTCCGTTGGTTTCTGCCACAGGTAGTACTCGAATGGGTAAAATTGTTGCTCAAGAAGTTGCGGCTCGATTGGGTAATTCTTTGTTGGAATTAGGTGGCAATAACGCCATCATCGTTACTGAAAATGCTAACCTAAAAATCGTCTTGACGGGTGCAGTATTTGGTGCAGTCGGTACTTGTGGACAACGGTGTACTTCGACTCGGCGTATCTTTGTTCACGAAAGTATTTACAAGACTGTTCGCGACAACATGAAGAAAGCCTACGGTCAATTGCGCATCGGTGACCCGTTGGATGAAAACAATCACGTTGGTCCATTAATTGACCAGGACGCGGTGAATAACTATTTGAACTCTATCGAACGCGTGAAAGCAGAGGGTGGAAAATTTGTCGTCAAAGGTGGCGTATTGAAAGGGAAAGGTTACGAAAGCGGTTGCTATGTAAAACCGTGTATTGCAGAGGTAGAAAATCACTATAAAATCGTGCAGCACGAGACTTTTGCTCCAATCGTTTATTTGATTAAATACAAAGATTTGGACGATGCCATTGCTATGCAAAACGATGTGCCTCAAGGATTATCTTCTGCAATTATGACTTCTGATTTATTGCAAGCAGAGCAATTTTTGTCAGCAGCAGGTTCAGATTGTGGTATCGCAAATGTGAATATCGGAACGAGTGGCGCAGAAATTGGCGGTGCATTTGGTGGCGAAAAAGAAACGGGCGGTGGTCGCGAAAGTGGCTCGGATGCATGGAAAGCATACATGCGTCGACAGACAAATACCATCAATTATACAACGGAATTGCCGTTGGCACAGGGTATTAAATTTGACTTGTAGAACGAGTTGCGAGTTTTGCAATAACGTTAACTTCGCCTAATTCGTTTTTATTTAATTGATGTTACGCATTAGCAATATTCTAAATGCTATAGCATCAATATGTTGAGCAGCTACTTATTTTTTGCTCAAAAAGCTACAGAGTAGCGGCACTCTTCGTAGAAATTAATCTGTTCGTTGAGCATTTTTGAGCCGAAAATGTTCACGGAAGAAAATAAATTACGCGCGGCTCAAGGGTTTTCAAAAGGGAGAAACTGGACTTTCTAAAAAGTCCAGTTTTTCCCTTTGAGAACCCTGAGGCTGTCTCATAAGTCAGTTTTACTCGTAAAAAGGAAAATTAAATTCTAAATACAGCACAAAAATCACTAAACCAATCTCAAAATTCCTCCATCTTAATTTTTGTACATAAGCGAAAAAATTAAAGCGATGAAAAATATCTTCTATTTATTCCTTATCGGTTGTGTCCTAACTGCCTGTGGACAAGCAACCCCAGAAACAGCGTCGTCTAACGATACCAAAAAAGAAAAGTCAAAATTTGTAGCTCAAACTGCTCCCGAATTGGCGGCAGAAATTAAAGCGTTAGAAGAAAAACTATTAGCTATTCAAGACGCCCAAAAAGACCCCGAAACGGCTACAGCGATGATTGAAAAATCGGAATTATACGCCCGAAGTTTTCCTTCAGACTCACTGTCCCCTTATTTATTGTTTCGAGCAGGAGATGTTGCACGTGGAGCAGGACAAGTTAAAAAAGCGATTAAATTGTGGAACATCGTTTGGCACGATTACGAAGACCACCGTATCGCGCCAGGTTCGCTTTTTGCACAAGCATTTACCTATGATGCACAGTTGGGAGACAAAGAAGAAGCCCAACGATATTATCAGTTGTTTGTGAAAAAATATCCCAACCATCAATTGAGCGACCAAGTCAAACAGTTGTTAAGTATGGTCGATAAATCACCTGATGAATTGGTGCGCGACTTTAAAAAAAAGCAATAGACCGCTAAAATCACTCACAATTTTTCAAAACAAAAATCAATGAAAAAGCCACTCACTTTTCTCTGCATCAACGGAGAATTCAAAGGATTAGATTTTTTACGGGAATGCAAAGCATTGGGCAATAAAGTCTATTTGGTCACTTCCAAAAGCCTCGAAAACAAACCTTGGCCACGCGAATATCTCGACGATATTTTCTTCATGGAAGACAAAGAGCCACAGGTCTGGAATATGGATGATTTATTGACGGGATTGGCTTATTTTATGCGAGAAAACCCTGTAGATGTTATTGTGGCATTAGATGATTTTGATGTAGAAAAAGCAGCGCATTTGCGAGAGTATTTTCGGATACCAGGAATGGGGGAGACGACGTGTCGTTATTTTCGGGATAAACTGGCTATGCGTATGAAAGCTGCTGCAGAAAAATTGGAAGTGCCGCCATTCTCGTCTTTGTTTTACAATGATAAAATCAATGAATTTGCCAATGCAGTGAGCCCACCTTGGGTTGTCAAACCCAGAGGGGAAGCATCCGCTGCGGGCATCAAAAAAGTGCATTCTGCCCAAGAACTTTGGGATGTGGTTAACGGTCTTGGCGAGGAACGACACAACTATTTAGTAGAGCAATTTAAGCCTGGCGACGTCTACCATGTTGATTCGTTGACAGTAGATGGAAAGGTTGTTTTTTCGAGGGTATCTAAATATCTGAGTACGCCGTTTGAGGTGGCGCATGGAGGTGGTGTTTTTCGTTCACATACTGTTGAGTTTGGGTCGGAAGATGACAAGGCTTTGCAAAAATTTAATAAGGAAGTATTGAAAGGTTTTGGGATGCAATTTAGCGCATCACACACCGAATTTATTAAAGCACACGAAGATGGTAAGTTTTACTTTTTAGAAACAGCTTCCCGCGTTGGAGGGGCACATTTGGCTGAAATGGTCGAGGCTTCTTCGGGAGTCAATCTTTGGGCAGAATGGGCGAAATTAGAGACGGCAATCATTAGTGGTGAAAAATATAAATTGCCTAAAATTAGAAAAGATTACGCTGGAATTGTGGTGTCTTTGGCAAGATATCAGCACGTGGATGATTCCAGTTTTGACGATGAGGAGATTGTGTGGCGGTTGCAAAAAGATTACCACATTGGTCTGATTGTAAAAGATAAAAAACAGGAGCGCATATTGGAATTATTGGATGATTATGCAGGGCGAGTTGGACGAGATTTTCATGCGGTAGGGAAAGCGAAATAGATTTCAGCGAAGTTTTAAAGTAAGTTGCATCAAAAAAACTTCTGACCGAACGCACTCCGAATTTTTATTTTTCACTTGAAAATCAGTCAAAGTATTAATAATCATTCTTCTTACAAGCCAAAACTAAAGAAAATTATACGCTGTCTAAGATGCTACGGTATGCACACATCTCGACTTGGTTATTAATTTTATAATTTTTAGAAATACAATCCAGTTCTTTAACCTTTTGCTCCGTCTATAGAGAATAATCAGGTGGTGATGCGGATGGACAAAAGATAGAAAATGTACAAAATTTTATCTGATTTTTAATCAACGTAATTTGTGTGCATACCCTAGTTCTAAGGTGTCGGACTTGTTATTTCACCATCACTTACTTCTTCAAATAATACATATCCATCATCCCTTTATTTTTCACATCTACTTTGCCTCGGTATTCACAATCAAATTTATACTTCACCAAACTAGCCGTCACTCCAGACATATTCACTCTTCCCACTTCACAATTGGCTTCCATTCGCGAAGCAATATTCACGGTATCTCCCCAAATATCGTAGGCGAATTTTTTATTGCCAACTACTCCGGCAACCACCGAACCTGTGTGCATGCCAATTCGTGCTTCAAAATAAGGTAGCCCCAGCTTACTTTTTTCGAGTTTCACTTCTTCCAAATATTCTTGCATTTCCATCGCCGCTTTGACCATATTGTAAGGAACGGTTTTTCGACTGGACAAACCACCTGCTACCATATAGGCATCTCCAATAGTTTTGATTTTTTCGAGGTCGTCATATTGAGAGATGATAAAGTCAAACGCTCGGAATGTGTCGTCAATTTCTTTTACTAAAGTCTCTGGAGTAAGCCTTTCAGCAATTTTTGTGAAGTTTTTAAAATCAGCAAACAAAACCGTTGTATCATTAAATTTTTGTGCCGTTGCCTTGCCTGTCTCTTTCAACTCTTGCGCAATCGAAGCAGGTAAAATATTCAATAATAATTCATCCGACCGCTGCCGTTCTTCTTCGATAATTCGGTTTTGAGATTCCAATTTTGCATTAGAACGTTTCTTTGCTAAAAACCGAAAATAATTCGTAATTGCCAATAAAATTAAGAGAATCGATACGCCTGCCAAGCCAAAAAATAAGTACTGATTTTGCTCTTTTTCTTGTGCGGCAAGTTTGAGTTCCATCTCGTGTTTAGAATTTTCAATATCCACAAGTTTTTTCTCCATTTCGAGTTTGGACAAGGCTTTTTCCTGTGTTTTGAGCTCTCGTTTTACTTCCTCTTTCTCTCGTGCAACTTCTTCAATTGCTTCGTCTTTTTCCTCGATTTGCTTTTCAACTTGTTCCTTTTCTTTTTCTAAAACGCGTTGCTTTTTTGTTAAAACAGTGTTGTCCGTTTTTAAATTATTTCGCTCGGAAGTCAACCGTTTTATTTCTTTTTCCAAATCAGAACGTTCTCGCTCTAGTTTTCTTCTATCTGCTTCCAATTTTGCCTTTTGAGTTTCAAACCGACTTTGAAAATCCGTGATACTTTTGCCTCCTTTCTTGCTAAAATAATCAAATGCTTTCTGCACATAATCATACGCTTTTCTATGTCCGTTGCTGCGATCTTTGCGAATCACCAAACGACTCAATTGGTCAACTGATTTGATAATTAAATCAGCATTATCTACTTGTTTTGCCAATGAAAATGAACTGTTCAGCCAGGTTTCTTCACTTCGATAATTGTTGTCTCGATTATATCCACGCGCTACTTGATATGCTGCTTCTGCTGCAACATTTTTGTCTTTATTCAACGCCAAATCATAGGCCGTCTTAGAATATTTTATGGATTTATCTGTGTTACTTCGAAGGTAAGCTTTGCCCAATTCATAATTGAGCAACATTTTCTGACGACTATTTTTTGCACTTTTTAGTTGCCGTTCTAATTCGGCAGTCGATTGAGAAAATAGCATTGTTCCCAGAAAAATAAAAAGTATCGTAGAAAAATATTTCATTAATTCAGTTATTTACTGCCTTAAAGCGCAGTCTATTAGGTGTCGTGAGAACTCATTATTAAAATTGCTGCCAAATGTACAAAAAATCACTCAAAGTAGAAATTGTTAGAAATTTTACACGAAATAAAAATCGTTTTTTTATTATTTTAGGTCCTTTGACAAATCCCGTGAAATAGAATTTAAGGAGAGAAAAAATTGTAACTTTTCGATCTCCAATAAAAAAGTGCGGGGTAATATCAAAGGATTTTTAGGGAGAAATGTGTGTGTTGCGGAATTTTGTCAAAGAACCTTATTTTAAAGTGGTCACCACTTTAACATCGCTGTGTAAGGTTCGATGCACTGGGCACTTGTCCGCAATTTCAAGTAATCTTGCTTTTTGTTCTTCCGTCAAATCTCCTTCCATTTTAATCACCCTATGAAAATGATCAAGTTTACTTTTTTTACCATCTACGTTTTCTTTATCAGTAGCATATTCTTTGAAATGTTCTAAATGAACAGTTACTTCTTGCAAATCCCATTTTTTGCGTCGTGCATACATTTGCATCGTCATCGCGGTACAAGCACCAAGCGATGCGTTCAATAACTCATATGGGTCGGGACCAAAATCATTGCCGCCAACTTCCGAAGGTTCGTCCGCAATAAGTGGGTGTTCACCAGCGATAATTTCCGTTGTGAAACCTTCATTTCCGAGCCGTACCGCAACCTCTTTTTCTCTTCTTAATTTTTTCTTTTGAGGAATCTGAATGTATTTTTTTGCCCATGTCGCAATCACTTCGCCTGCATACAAAGCGTCTTCATTATTGGTAAGCAAATGGTCGGCCCCATCCAGTGATACAAAACTTTTTGGGTGAAAAGCGGCCTGATAAATTTTTGCGGCATTATCGACCTCCACTGTTTTATCTTGTGGTGAATGCAGTACCAAAATGGCTTTTTTCAAATTGCGTAATACCTCAAAAGGGTCGTGGTCTTTCAAGTCGTCTAACAACTGTTTTTTCACTGTAAATGGTCGTCCGCCAATATTCACTTTCGCTTGTCCCTCTGACTCAATCGTCTGCCAATTGTCTGAAAAAAGATGGCTTACATGAATTGGATTGTAGGGCGAACCAATTGTGGCTACGCCTTTCACTGTCTCCAGTTTACAAGCTGCATGAATCATTGCTGCGCCACCCAAAGAGTGTCCAACTAATAATTCAGGTGCTTGATAATTTTCTGTCAAAAATGCCGCTGCCGCATAAATATCTTCCAGGTTGGTCGAAAAATTCGTATCCGCAAAATCCCCATCACTCTCGCCCAATCCCGTAAAATCAAATCGCAATAAAGCAATTCCCTCTTGAATCAATGATCGACTAATGTATTTTATTGCGGGCAAATTTTTTGAGCAGGTAAAACAATGCGCAAATATCGCAAAGGAATGGGGATGCTGATTGACAGGCAATTCCAAACGGGCCGATAATTCGTAGCCGTTTTTATTGGTAAACTTCACTTTTTTAAATCTCATGTGTGTTGCGGGTTTTATAAGTTACCTCTTACAATTTACAGAGTGCAACTTATTATATGCTATGCTTCCGTCATATCCAATAGTTCCCGAGCATTTTCCATTGCGGATTCGCTTGGCGGATTGCTACTCAACATGACTGCAATGGAACGAACTCTTTCCTCTTTTGTTAATCGTTTAACCCTCGTTAAAGTTCGCTCGGCAGTGTGATTTTTATAAACGAAATAATGTGCATCCGCTTTTGAGGCAATTTGCGGTGAGTGCGTAATGGATACGACTTGATGTTCGTTGGATAAATTGCGTAAAATTGTTCCCATTTTCAAAGCAACATCTCCGGAAACACCAGAATCAATTTCATCGAAAATTAGCGTTGGTAATGGAATCGCGTTCGCGACCAAAGATTTTGTTACCAGAGTTAGTCGTGAAATCTCACCACCTGAAGCAACATCTTTAATAGATTGCAAACGACTTCCTTTATTGGCCGCGAATAAATATTCCACCTCGTCTGTTCCTGTTGTCGTCAATTCTTTCAGCGGATTTATTTCAATTCTCAATTGAGAATGCTCCATTGAAAGCATCTTCAACAATTCTAATACCTTATTGGTAAAATCAGGAATAACTGATTTTCGTCGCTTGGATAAATCACCCGCCAATTTAAATAAACGAGTCGATTGTTTTTCTAAACTAGCCTCTAAATTTTCAATTTCCTCTGTCAAATCTCCGAATGCCGACAATTGCGTGGATAAATTTTCTTGAATATTCAATAAATCTTCGAGTGAAGTCACGCGGTGTTTATTTTGCAAACGATATATCAAATCCAACCGCTGCTGAATTTCTATAATACGCTCGCCGTCATACTCTGTACTATCGGCAATTTGCTCAAATTCAGTTGCTACATCTTGCAACTCCAAGGCAATTCCTTCAAAACGCGTATGGAGCTTTTCTAAATCAGGATGCACCTCTTTCAAACTTGCAACGGACATCACAACCGTATCTAACTGGCTGGTTACAGACTGTTCGCTATCTACTAAAAAACGATAAGCTTCTGACAAAATTTTCTTAATATCTTCGGCACTCGACAGGCGTTTGAGTTCATCTTCCTGACTCTCCTGTTCGCCATTAATTAAGCTCGCTTCATTGAATTCTTCAAGTTGAAAATTCAAGAAATCCATTTCTTTTCCCGCATTTTCATTTTGTTCAATCAGGGATGCGAGTGTTTTTTTATCTTTAACATATTTTCGATAAAGACCCTGATAGTTTGCCAATAAATCCCGATTACCTGCCAGTGCATCCACCATTCTCAATTGAAAGGAGACATTGTGAATGTCTAAGGTGTCAAATTGCTGATGCAAATCAATTAACGCACCTGACAATTGCCGCAAAACGCCTAATCTCACTGGCGTATCATTGACAAAAGCCCTTGATTTTCCAGAAGGGGTCAGCTCTCGCCGTACCACGCACTCATCTTCATAATCGATATCATTCTCTTCAAAAAACCGATGCAAATCGTACTTTGTTACTTCAAAATGTGCTTCGATAACACATTTTTTATCAGTTTCGTACAAGACTTTAGTATCGGCCCGTTTGCCCATAATCAAGCCCAATGCACCAAGAAGGATGGATTTTCCTGCGCCTGTTTCTCCGGTAATAATTGTTAAGCCTTCAGAAAAATTAATTTCTAATTCGTCAATTATTGCGTAGTTTTTTATTTGAATATTCTTGATCATCTAAAAATGATGGTTATTGTTTTCAAACAAATGTTAGCCATTAGTTTGGCTATTTTAAAACTAAATGTGTGCAAATTTACACCTTGTTTTGACAATTGCAACTAACTATCGGTAAAATCTGCTTTTAAGGAGGGTTTTTAAGAGAATTTGTTTTATAAAATCAAATTTTTGCTTCAAATATCGTTTCAAAAGATAAAACTTCTATTTTTGCCGTTCATCTTCTCATTCTAAGATGTCAGGAGTCAGGGGACAGGTTTTTATCCAAATGTGTGAAAGCCTGACTTCTGTCCCCTGACTTCTGACACCTTAGAACAAAAACTCAACAATGAAAAATTTTAGTTTACTATTTGGCATACTTATATTATTGGCGGCTTGTGGCGAAACAGAAGAAAAAGTCGTTTATCAACCACTTGATTTATTGAATTACGGAATTCCTGTTACCATCATGGCGCCAGATAGTGCGGATGTTAAAAAAAGTGAGTTTGGTTCGGTAAAAGATATTACAATTAGAGAGGGGAAAGATTTCTTTGTGCAAATCTACGCGAAGCAAACCACGACAACTGACGTTGCGAAGCGAAAAGCAGAGGAATTGGCAGAAGTTAAAACCAAAAAGTATTTTTCAAAAATTATCAAAGAAGAACCAGCAGGCTTTATATATGAGACGAAAGTAGATTCGAACTACATTGATTATGGTTTTAGGTATCTAAAAATTCAAGGTAGTAGTGAATATATTTTTCAGACAGGCTTGATAGGACCATTTACGTTAGAAGCAGTAGAAAACATGTATGAAGCTGTTCAGCAGAAATAGAATTTTTTAAATATTAATACTTTGTTTTTCATCTGAACAAAAGGGCTTTCACTGATGTCTTCAGTAAAAGCCCTTTATTTTTGAGTGTGCCTCCAGCAATTAAGCTTTGGAAAAAATATCGCTACCAAATAGGAAAACGATAAGCACTAAAATGCCTAAAATAATCATGGAATCGAATGTTTATGGGTGAAAAAATTTGTTGTGTTTCTTAATGATTTATGTTTTTGGCGAATTTACTTTGTTTCTAAAAATAAGAATAACCTTATAAAAAAAAAAGTCAATTTAGGCTTTTTTTAATGCGTTGTCAAGTCTTTTTCTCTTTTTTTAAATATAAAATGATTGAAAAAGTCTAAAAAAAGCTAAAATGGAAAAATTTATCAATGACATTGTTGCTAATTTACAAACTTACTATGACAGTTTTGTAGCGGTTTTACCCAAATTAATTTTAGCTTTTTTAGTCTTTGCTGTTTTGCTATTTATTGCCAATCGAACGCGTTCCGTCGTCAACACTCGCCTGACTACTCGTATGGACGACCCATTACTGGCGCGTTTTTTAGGAACGGTTGCAAAGACTGCGATTGTTATAGTTGCCCTATTATTGGCACTACAGATTATCGGGTTAGGTGGTTTGGCGACTGGCTTATTGTCTGGAGCAGGCGTTGGTGCATTTGTAATTGGATTTGCTTTTAAAGATATTGGCGAAAATTTTTTAGCGGGCATACTAATGGCATTTGACCGACCATTTAATGTAGGCGATACAGTAGAATTGGGCGGTGAAAAAGGTAAAGTTGTCGCGTTGAATCTTCGCAATACACAAATCAAAAGTTTTGATGGTAAAGATATTTTTATTCCAAATGCCAACATCGTCAAGAATCCTGTGACGAACTATACTATTGATGGATTTTTGCGTTATGATTTCAATATTGGTTTAGATTATGGGTCAGATGTGAGCGAAGCGACAAAGATTATCTTAGAGACACTCAAGGATGTACGAGGCATTTTGCAAGAGCAAAAGCCGCCGTCAGTTTCTTTAGGTAGTTTGGATAGTAGTACATTTACGCTGACGGCTTATTATTGGTTAGATACTTACGATCCCGAAATTTCAGCAGGTGGAATCAAGACACAAGCTGTTGACAAGGTTTTGACTAATCTAGAAAAAGCTGGTTTCTATATGCCGGGTGATATTATCGAGATGAAGCCATATAAAGGAGTAGAAGCAGTGAAGAAAGCGGAGTAAGCGGGTGACATCTGAGCGTGCTTAGTCTAAGGGTTTTAGTCTTTGCGAGTTGGAGTGTTTTGAGGCGATTTTTTTTTAGTTTATGTATGAACTACTTTAGTACTTACTTATGTTGCGCACCTGCTCCCTAAAATTAAATGTAGCGCGAAAAGTAACTTACTTTAGCTAATATTTCGTTGTGCGCCACGAGGGGTTTGGATATTAGATAATGAGCTAAAGATTTTAATGCTCCTTAATTTTAAGCAAAAAAAAAGCCCGCAATATGCGGGACTTTCTTTATGTAGATTCAATTAATTTTTTTGGATGAAAATTACGCGGCACGCAATCTTGTCTCACCGTAGCGTGATTTGATGCGGCTTTTCAATTGCTTTCTTGCGTAAAAAATACGACTTTTAACAGTACCCATTTTCAAATCCAACTTCTCTGCAATTTCATCATAGGCATAACCTTCATAATGCATCATGAATGGCACTCGATAACCCTCATCTAAAGACGCAATCATATTTTTCAATTCACCAATCAAAATATTTGATTCTGGTGTGCTAGTACCCGTTTTCAAACTAACCATTTTATTGGTTACTTCATTAACTGGAGCTTCTACTTTATTTCTAGTTCTTCTTTTGCGGTATTCGTTGATAAAGTTGTTTCGTAGGATTGTGCTTATCCATGATTTGAAGTGTGTTCCGTCTTTAAAGCGGTCCAAACTTCTAAATGCTCTGAAAGAAGTTTCTTGCATCAAATCATTTGCATCTTCCGTGTTTCGTGTCAATTTCATCGCAAATGCAAACATGGTAGGTCTTAATTCTTCAAATCGGTTATTAAATTCAGTCGCTGTCATTGTTAAAAGTTTTATAAGTTAAGTAAATAATAATGGGAAATAAGCCCTCGACTTACGCTCTTTGAGTAGGATAAAGCTGAACAACAGAACTTCGCAATTGTCGAATGTTACTATTGTCAGAAGAATTTAGAAAATTGTTTAACTGCACCAATTTAGCAGATTTTCTTATTTCTTTTTCTTTGCTTGAATTATTACTCATCATCTTATTTTTTTTATTGGTTACCCATTTTAAATAATAACCTTACAAAATTTCTATTGGCTAATTACAATGCAAAGATAAGAGGAAATGAAGGTTGGATATAAGGGTGATTTGGCCTATTTTTATAAATCTGCCGTTCGCGTAGTAAATTGCGAGATTCTCGCAATTTCTACGAGAATTGCGTAGAAAAACACCGTTTTTAAGAGATAAAGTTATTTTTGAGTAGATATTAGACCACTTTTTTATAGCAGGTTCTAGGTAGAGTCAATTGATGATTAGCGGATTAAGGCAAGGACTTTCGCACTTATAGGAAAGGAATACATTACTTCAGACGGCTGGCTGTTATATTTTGTTCAGTGTGGTTACACAATAACGTTACGTACTTGGCGACATTCTAAATAAACATGCTCTTAGGTGCGGCTCATAACTGAATGTTAGTTCCATTTTAAAATGTTGTTTATATTTTCCCAAAAACTGTTGTTTATTTTGCATAATCCGTTGAAAATCGTACATTTAGCCCATAATTTTTAATGTTATTCGCAGAGGGAAAATAATGATAGTGTTTTCAACTACATTATTTGTGAATGACAAATCAGAAAAGTCATTTTAACTACTATGAGGATATTTCTTACCGGATTACTTATTTTCGTATGTTTAGCAATACCTGCTCGTTGGTATTATGTTTGTGAAATACGTCACAACTGTGGTGACGAACCGACGGAAGTTCAACCTGTTCCACGTGCAACAAGTTTGGTTTTAATGGATGGTGACTCCATAATATTGGAAGGTTATGAAGAATTTGCATTTGATAGCAATTCAGTAACGCCGATTATGACAAATAATAACAAGCAATTTCTGGCCGCTGTTGCCAATTATTTAAATGACAATCCTAAAAAAAATATTACGATAACAGGGCATTTTACAGAAAATGAAAAAGGCAAGTCTTCTGGAATCAACGAAAATCTTGGGGTCGCCAGAGCCCGTGCTATTGAAGACTTACTTGAAAAAGCAGGCATAGAAGAAGATAGAATGGTGATTGATCATCAGATGGTGAGTGGCGATATATTGAAAGAACCTTTAACCTTTTCGCTTTATACGCCCGAGGAAAAACCCGATGATTATGCGAGGCTGCAGTTTCGATTTGAAGATATGACTTATTCAGATGCTAATTTTGAATTTGGAAAAGCAGATTTTACGCCAGGAATAGCTTGTTTATCATATTTGGATTCTTTGCAAATTGTCTTAACCGATAATGACGATATTATTTTATCTATTATTGGTCATACCGATAGCGTAGGCGATGACAAGATGAATCATAAATTAGGCTTAGATAGAGCAGATAATGCCGCTCGATTTATTGTAGAAAACTATGATGTTGATTCTGTTATCCGAACCGAATCTGTAGGCGAAACAGAACCTGTCGCACCCAATACCAATCCCGATGGAACGGATAATGAAGAAGGACGACAAAAAAACCGACGCGTCAATTTCAAATTAATCAAAAAGGATATTGAACAATAGACTTGTTTGCAAATAACAAACACGTATATGAAAATAACGAAACAAAGATATTTTCATATTCGCATTTCTTATTTATAAACAAGTCCAATAAAGATTATATATTTATAATACATTCAAAGTATGGAGACCATCGGTTAAACTTCAAATAAGTGCTTGGACAGAAATAAGTTATTTTTGTCGAAGCACTTAAGTCATTCATGCTTTTTTAAACCAATTTAAATATTTTCATACTATGGAGATGATTAAGAAATTTTTTGATAATATTTTTGTAGCAGCAGATAGCCCTGACAGTATTGCTTTTTTAACTTTTATATTTTTATTTTTTTTATTGGGTTTTTTATTGGCTGCCTTGATGTATGGTAGTCGGGCACGGCGGTATCGTCGGGAATTAGACCGTTTGAAAAAGAATTATGAAGATTTGCAAATTGAGCATGAGCGATTGCAAGAGCAAATTGATTTGAAACAAGCCGACCTCATTCGTGCAGAACGAGAAGCAGAGGAAGCAACTATGTTGGTGCGAAATATTGAACGGGAGAAAGAAAATATGAATGTTGAAATCGCAACATTAACGGACGAAAATAGTAAACTAACAGAGTTGACGCATACTTATGCAAATAATATTGAGGCATTAAATAATCAGATTTTAGGTTTAAAAACGCGTAATAATCAGTTGTCGAGTAATGCAGAACAGGAGGGCGAGGCAATGAATCAATTGATGGAAATGCAAAGTTCGTACAACGCAACGGTTAATCGATTGGCGGCGTTGGAGTTGAAGTTAGAAACCTATTCGGGTGAGAATAATGCACTGCGCCAAGAATTAGATAATGTTAAATCAACTACAGGCGGTGGTGAGACTTCTTTAGAAGATTTGAACCTCAGAATGGAAGCATTGTCTCAGGATAATGCCGCATTGCAGGCAGCATTGGAGAGTGTGAAAAATAGTTCAAACAGTGCGCCATTGACAGATTTAGAAAATAAGATTGAAAGAATAATGAACGACAACGCCGCGCTTCATAAAGAGTTAGAAGACGTGAAATCGAGTAGAGGCGGTTTGGCTTTGGGGGCAACAGCTATTGGAGCTGCAGCTGTCGGAGGGAGCAGAGGTATCGGTGATGACAAAATCGAAACAGCAACTGCTGAAGAAGTAGTGGGTGGCAATAACAAATCAGACGCTGCGGAGACGGCAAAAATAGCAGTTAAAGATGCACTTGGACATAAAATCGAGGCTGCTAAGCGAGAGGATAAAGACGACTTGACTGTTATTAAAGGTGTTGGGAATTTCATTGAACAAAAACTGAATAGCTTGGGAATTTTTACCTATAAGCAAATTAGTCAGTTTGATAAAGAATTAATTGAGCAAGTGACAACAGGTATTGAGTTTTTCCCTGGGCGGATTGAACGAGATGATTGGGTTGGGCAAGCGACGAGATTGTTGGACATTAAAAAAGATGATTCAACTGTTTTGAAAAAATCTATCTATCCAGATAATGTAGAAGATTTGAAAATTATTGAAGGAATTGGTCCAAAACTGGAAAAATTATTGAAAGACGCAGGCATTTCTAACTGGGGCGATTTGGCTAAAACCGACGTCAAACATTTGAAAGAAATTTTAATCAAAGGTGGTGATAAATACCGAATTCACGACCCGTCAACTTGGCCAATGCAAGCACAGATGGCGTCTGATTGGAAATGGACAGAACTTAAAGATTATCAGGATTACCTAGTCGGCGGTGGTGGAGAAGATTTAGAACCGTAGACATGAACTTAGTACCTTGCTACTACAAATAAAAAACGCTGACAAATTTAATTTGTCAGCGTTTTTTATTTGTAGTATAAAACTTCAAGCCCAGCAGGACTTTCTCTTCGTTTGCCGAAAACTGTATATATCTTTAAAATGTCATTTGAAAATTATATCGATAAACATAAATCAACAAACTGATGAAGAGGATTACAAAAGTGAAAAATCCCATGAAGAAATATCCCTTTTTACCCGCTTTTTGAATACCTGCCATGATGCAATTATTTTTTTGAAAGAGATTTAGAAAGTAGGAAAATAATGAACTGTGCCATTTGGGTAGTTTATTAATTTCCTACTCCCTTAAGTAATCAATTTCACGTTATTTTAATATTTAAGCGGCAAAGGTAGGAAAGTTTGAAAGCAAAAAATGATATTTCATTGGAAAATTTAGATTGAATTAGGAAAAATGCGGGAATTCATTTTAAATTTGGCGATTCTATCACCTTTACATCAGTTTTTATTTACAATCATTCTATGCGCGTTGTTATCCAAAGAGTTTCAGAAGCCTCCGTCACTGTCAATCAACAAATTACGGGACAAATAGAACATGGGCTCCTGATTTTATTAGGTGTTGAACCTACCGATACACAAGCAGACATTGATTGGTTGTGTAAAAAAATCAGTGGATTACGGATTTTTGATGATGAAAATGGTGTGATGAATTTATCTGTAAAAGACGTGAATGGTGGGCTATTAGTCGTCAGCCAGTTTACGCTTTTTGCCAGTACTAAAAAAGGCAATCGACCGTCTTATTTGCGAGCTGCCAAGCCTGATATTTCGATTCCGATGTATGAAAAATTTGTCAAAACATTGGGAATGGTATCCGGTAAAAGAGTGGAGACTGGCGAATTTGGTGCAGACATGAAAGTGCGCTTATTGAATGATGGGCCAGTGACGATTTTGATAGATTCCCAGCAGAAAGAGTAGGAGCGTAAGTGCTTGGACAGAAATAAGTTATACTTTTGACCGAGCAGATTTTTGTGATTGTACGAGGCATTTTTTGAAGGAATAGCCGTAGCTATTGCTGATAAAAATAACGAAGTAAAATCCAAAAAGATGCCGTCATAAATTGTTTAAGTTATTTTTGTCCAAGCACTTTAAATTTTATATCAAAATAAGATTAGTTTTTGAATAAATATTGCGATAATTGCCAAGCCTTTATTTAGGGCAAATTCACCTCCATTTTCCAGCCAAATCTTTTTTCACATCAAAACAATAATTTTATGCAAAACGTCAACCAATCCAAACTATTTAATGCGAGTTGTATTGCCTTAATCGTAACGGCAATGACTTTCGCAATTCGAGCAGGTATTCTGACCGAACTATCCGAAACTTTTACATTAACAGAAACAGAATTAGGTTGGGTCAATAGTATGGCATTTTTGGGTTTTCCCATCGCTATGATTATTGGTGGATTACTTTACAATCAAGTTGGACCTAAACTAATGATGTATGCGGCATTTTTCTGTCATTTGTTAGGATTGGTACTGACAATAACAGCAGGTGGTTTCGTAGGATTATTGGTATCTACCTTTTTCATTGGTTTTGCCAACGGCTGTGTAGAAGCGGCTTGTAATCCATTGATTGCGGATATGTACCATGAAAATAAAACGACGATGTTGAATAAATTTCACGTTTGGTTTCCAGGCGGTATTGTGATTGGTTCATTGGTTGCTTTTGCGATGGAGGGAGTGAATTGGCAATATCAAATTGCGGTGATGATTGTTCCGACGTTAATTTATGGATATTTTGTATTCACGAGTAAGTTTCCAAAAATTGAACACATTGAAAACGATACTTCTGAAAATATAAAAGGACTCTTCAATCCCTTGTTTTTCTTTATATTAATTTGCATGACATTGACGGCAACTTCTGAATTTGGAACAACCCAGTGGGTTGATAGAATTCTTGGAAAAGCAGGCGCCAATCCCATGCTTATTCTAGCGTTGGTGACAGGCGTGATGGCTGCAGGACGTTATTTTGCAGGAGGTTTGGTGCATCGTTTAAATCCTTCAGGCGTACTTTGGACTTCAGCAATAGTTACTACAATTGGTATTTATATGTTGAGTATTTCAACTGGCGGAATGGTTTATGTGGCTGCTTTTTTATTTGCCTTAGGTATTTGCTATTTCTGGCCAACTATGATTGGTTTCACGGCTGAGAATATTCCAAAAACAGGAGCTTTAGGAATGTCATTAGTTGGAGGCGCAGGGATGTTTGCCATGACCATTTGGAATCCTGTAATTGGTCAATGGTTAGACCAGCATCGCATTGATAAGTTGGGAGTAAATGGAGAAAATGCTACGACAATGTTGATGGAATTCAAAAAATCGCTGGCAAATGCGCAAATGGCAGTTAAAGAATTAACAGATAAATTTATGACCAGTGGCGGGGCAGAGACAGAAATGCAATTGAATGCTGCCAAGGCTTCTTTAGCAAAGCTGGATGCGATTGAATTGGCAGCAGGTCAGGCTACTTTGGGTAATTTAGCTATCTTCCCAGCCATTTTAATTATTCTATTTGGTGGACTTTTCTTTTATATGAAAAATCGAAAAACTGCTTAATTTTTCTATAATAAAACGGGGCTGTATCAAAAGACAATTTTTCTCATTTTTAAGAGTAAAACTAAATTCTAAACATAAGTCATCCCGAATTTTAAATCTAATCTGTTCGTTGGGCATTTTGAGCCGAAAATGTTCACGGAAGA
>CAYUNA010000006.1:0-30488 GCA_964445895.1 uncultured Saprospiraceae bacterium
TAAAAGCAGTTTGCTACGGTGGTCAGCAGTTTTTTAAGAAAGGAAATGTATCGGTTTTGCGGTAAGCAATAGCGATAATTGAGGTATGGAAGGGGCAATCTTGGAGACGAGATTGCCTCTTTTTTTTACGTTTTAAAAACGCCACTTCCCCGTGATACTTCCGTGATACCTCCTCCTTATCTTTGTCTCAATTTAAACACTTTCTCTTTTTAACCCTTTTAATAGAGGAAAAGTGTATTCTATCATAAAAAAGAAATTTAATGAGACAATTAGCAATCATATTCGCGATATTCAGCATGGCAACAATGGCGTGTAGCCAATCTTCTAAAACGAAAAATTCAGGCGATAAAATGTCTTACATCGTCGGTGACCCTGACCGAGGGACGCAAGAAATTACCAAATACATTAAAGGTAAAGGTTACGAAAAATACAGTGTAGCAACATTTGCAGGTGGTTGTTTTTGGTGTACAGAGGCAGCGTTAGACCGTATCGAAGGTGTAGTAGATGTCATTAGCGGCTATGCAGGTGGCGTGACGAAGCACCCAACTTACGAACAAACGGGTACGGGACGCACGGGGCATACCGAGTCGATTCAAGTATACTTTGATCCAGCAGTGGTGAGTTATGAAGTCTTATTGGCGGTACTATTCGTAGCGCACGACCCGACGCAGGTGAACGGACAAGGCAATGATATCGGACCAGAGTATCGGTCTGCCATTTTTTATCACAATGATGAACAAAAAGCGGCGATTGATAAAGCCATTAAGATGTTGAATGAAACGGGGGGATTGAGTAAGCCGATTGCGACGGAAGTTGCGCCGTACACAGAGTTTTGGGTGGCGGAAGAATATCACCAAAATTATTATGAATTGCATCCTGAAAACAGCTATGTTCGTAATGTGAGTAAGCCGAAGGTTGAGAAGGTGAAAAAGGTGTTTAAGGATATTTTGAAAAAGAATTACGGAAAATAGATACGGTGTCACGCACTTATCAAGAGGGAGAAATTTGAAAATTTTCAACCTGTAAATTTATTCAACCTAATTTTCCACATCGTGTGGAAAACGTTGTGGAAAACTAAATTAGGATACAAAAGTTTCTTAGAATACAAGAGTCTTAGAATACAAAAGTTTTTAGAATACAAAAGTTTTAGAAACTTTTGTATTTTGAGATACTCTTGTATTCTAAGATGCTCTTGTATTTTTAGAAACTTTTGTATTCCAACTATTAAGCCTCAAATTCTGCTTGAATTTCTGGCATCACTTCCGCTAATTTCTCTTCCAACTGACCCATCAAATTGACGATTCGCTTAGGATTTTCTTGATGTTTGGAGAGCAATTCCAGTTCTTTATTCAGTTCCGTCATTGCTTCATAGCCCACGAATGATAGCGTAGATTTCATCTTGTGGCTTACACTACTAAGTTCTTCCCAATTTTTATCAGCGGTCAATTGACTCATTTTTTGGATTTCTTCGGGCAGTTCTTCAAGCAACATTTCGAGCATCGTTTTTTTCATGTCATCGTCGCCGTCAGACATCAATTCTAAGTAGGATAAATCGATAAATTTGTATGGAGTCGCAGTACTCATTGGATGTATAATTTGTTTTTCGAGGAGACAGCAGTTGGTAGTCAGACATACTCTAAACATTCTGACACCTGACGCTTGACTCCTCTATTTATTTTGCGAAATATATTTTTTAATTTTATAAAAAAGGTCTTCGGGTTCAAACGGTTTTAGTACGAAATCATCCATACCATACTCTTTAAATTTTTCATCTTTAGAAATATGGGCATGGGCTGTCATCGCTAAAATAGGCATTGTAGCCACTTTCTCTGGCATTTTTTCGCGGATGTATTTTGTCGCTTCGTAACCGTCCATGACAGGCATTTGGATGTCCATCAAAACGATATCGAACGATTGTTTTTTCAACAGATCAACGCCAATTTGACCATTATCCGCAATCGTTAAATTAATATTTGGAAACCGTCGTTTCAACGTTTTCTTCGCTACGATTTGATTCATTTTATGGTCCTCTACCAATAACAAATTGAATGCCGAAGATTCGTCAAAATCAATTTCTTGTACTTCTGCTGTTCCATCATTAACTAATGCAGGATTACCTAATTCGAAAATCAGGTCAAAAAAGAATTTAGAGCCTACTCCGATTTCACTCGTTGCACCAATTTTTCCGCCTTGTTGCTCCACTAAATTTTTACAAATAGAAAGCCCCAAACCTGTCCCCTCAAAAATTCTATCTTTTTGCCGAATCCTGGTAAACGTTTCAAAAACAGCATCTACTTTATCTGGCGCAATTCCAATTCCGGAGTCTTCCACAATGAATTGTAGTTGCACACTATCAAGAATGTCATTGAGTTTTTTGATGTAGATTTTTACATAACCTTCATCCGTAAACTTAATGGCGTTACCTACTAAATTATACAAAATCTGATTTAATCGTAGCTTATCACCTTGTAGATATTGTGGAATCCCTTCATCCGTAATTACCTCAATAAACATATCCTTTTCCTGCGCTTTGTATTGCATCACATTCACTAGGTTTTTCATGATGCTTTGCAAATCAAAATGCTGGTTTTCAAAAACAATTTTACCGTTTTGAATAGCTGATATTTCCAGAATATCATTCACTACGCCAAGTAAGATTTCGGAAGATTGTTTGATAGATTTCACCAAATTCATCGGTTCTTCCTGCAAATCCATTTGCACTAAAATATTACTCATGCCCAAGACCGCATTCATTGGTGTCCGCATCTCGTGACTCACACTAGCGATAAACTGCTCCTTCATTTTAGCAGACTGATTGGCCAAATCTCTGGCTTTTCTTAACTTTTCTGCACTTTTGCGCTCCGTAATATCTCTACAGATACAGTTGTAACCAATAAAGTCATCCGTTATTAAAATGTTTGCCGTGATAACGCAATGTCTCACTTCACCGCGCTTGTTCGCTACTTGAATCGCAAAATCCTTAACCGATTTTTGCGTCTTTAGTTTCATTAAGAACTCGTTCTTCTGCTCTGGCGGATAATATAAATCATGGGCATCCCGGATAAGTGCCAACTCATCTTTTTCATAACCAAAAAGGTCAATCGTGGACTGATTAAAATCGACAAATTTCCCATCTAAGGTACAGATAAAAATTGCGTCTTTACTTTGTGAGAAAATTTCCTGATAACGTTCCTGGCTTTTCACCATTTCTTGTTCCGTCAATTTTCTATCAGAAATATCTTGCAAAATCCCATGAACGACTAAAGAATTATCTGCTTTTTTACTTACTTCACATTGCACATAAGCAAACCGCATTCCGCCATTTTGTTGCCGAATTTTGACATCTTTTTTCATTTTTCCAACTTCCATCACTTCTTGATGTAGGAGATGAAATAAGTGAAATGGAGACTGCGGATTTTGAATTTCCTGTCCAGTAAAAATTGTCGTTCGAGGCGGAAATCCAAAAATTCTATAGATTTCTTCACTCGCTAAAAATGTTCCTGTTGCAGGATTAAATTCCCAATTCCCAATATTGGCGATACGCTGCGTTTCCGCTAATCGTTTTAAAACATGACTTCTCTCTATCGAGAATCGAAGTGATTTTGCTAGCAAGTCTGAGTCAAATGCCCCTTTTACTAAAAAATCTTGCGCTCCTGCTTTTACCGCCATCAATCCCAAACTCTTGTCTGCCAAACCTGTCAAAACAATTACATTATTGTTTGGAAATTTTGCCAGCAAGCGTTCTAAGGTTTCAAATCCACGACTATCAGGTAGGGTCAAATCTAACAAAATTGCTGCGAATTCCTCGCCTTCTTCCAATAGCGCCATTCCGTCACCAAGTGATGTTTTATTGATGATTTCACATTCCAAAAGGTCAGATTCCATCAATAAAATTTCTACCAGACGAGCGTCTCCAGGATTGTCTTCAATGAGTAAAACACGATTGGTCATCGATGCTTGATCTTGCACCGTGAGTTCGTTAGTCGTATTGTATTTATAGTTTGTGTCCACGACGATAAATTAATAAAAGTGAGTACAAAGGATTATTAAAGCTGAACTTGCAGGGGAGAAAAATATTTTAAAAACTGTGGGCGGTAATCGGTGGACGGGCTGAGAAAAATGACAGATTATATTTCTCCATTTTTTGGTAAAAATATAAAATCTGCTCCTAATTCACTCAAAACAAACAGGCAAAATTCTTCCCGTTTTTCTTTGTAAACTTTTCTAAAGTCATCCACCTTATCAGCAGCGATAATTTGCTTGGTCACAAACTCTTCTAAAGTTGAAGCATTAACAGACCAATTACCGCTTACCTTTTCTTTATCCACCATTTGTATGCCAATATCGACAAAATGCTGATGAATTACAAAAATAGGATATAAAGAAATGTCATTTGCTACAATAGAATCGGCTGCATCAGTCAATGCAGGCAAGTAAGTTGCCAATTCTGCTGCCAATATTTTATATTGAATTTTTTCTTTCATTAAATTTAATTACTTCGCGTTCCTTAGATTTTAGGAATGAGTTTGAATTCGTTCAACCTCATTCATAAAGTCTATTGCGTCATTTTAAGGCTACACCGTTCATTTCCGAACAGTGTAGCCTTAAAAACAGGAATGAATTATTCTGCCTCGGTTGCCTCTTTTGCTTCTTCTGCTGCATTCACTGCCGCTACTTCTTTATCAATAAAATATAGGCTTTGCGCCCCTGTTCCAATGAGTTTCAATGTATCTAAAATTTGGCGCATTAAAGCTTCCTCTTCGCGCTGTTCTTCTACATACCATTGTAGGAAATTTAGTGTTCCGTGGTCTTCCTCTTTGTAACACAAATCTAGCAATTTATTGATAGACTTAGTCACTTTTTGCTCATGTTCAAATACCTCCTGAAACATCACTTGAATTGATTCCCATGAGTGTGGCGGTTGTTTGATTCCTGGGGTGATTGCATGTCCATCTACCTCACTGATGTAGTGAAATAGTCGCAGCATGTGCTCTCGTTCTTCAATAGATTGACGATGCATAAAGGCTGCACAACCATTCAATCCCTGTTGGTCACACCAAGATGCCATTGATAAATAAAAGTATGATGCGTAACCTTCTAAGGCAATTTGGTCGTTCAACGCCTTTTCCATTTTCTTTGAAATCATATTTTTTAATTTTTATTTGCAAACGATTTTATACCGCTTTTTGCAAAGGACTCTTTTTTTTATAAAATAGAGAAATTGATTAGTAACTTATCATGATTCAAGTTATTGAATCCTTTTCATAAGGTAGAAAAACGATTAAGACAGTTCTTTTGTTTAAAATTATGTCACGTTTTATTCAATTCCCAATAACAACTGAACTACTGGCAACACTCGTTCCGCACGCTCCAAATCATATTCCTGCTTGTGATTGACAACCGTCGTTTCTGTCATTTGTCCATGCTTAGCCAACTCCATCATCTTTGCCTTTTCTCCTGCCGGAAATTGTGAAAACGTTCGCCGCAATAAGGGGACAATCGCTTTAAAATCCAGCCACTCCATTTCCTCAATCCACTCATCTAAGATATTCCATAGCGACGGGTTGTGAATCAACAAAAGCCCACTACCATACAAAAAACCTTCAATCCAAGCTGCCGCGTGTAAGGTATCATTGCCTTTTGACAAATGATAACGCATTTGGGTTGTTGTCAAATTTATATCAAAAAGCCCTTTATCAAACAGTAGTCGGGTACACACCCCGTTTAGCCGTCCGTTGACTTTTTTCATTTGAGCAATATTTTTTAAAGTTTGCAACCAGGCATTATTGTGCTGAGTGTCATTCAATAAACTTAGCGCGCGATGAGTGGACATTAATTTTTGAAAAACGACCTCCGATGCATCTTCATCCAATGAAACGCAAACGCCCGGCAAGGCAATACAAATCCTCGGAATTATGCGTTCGACTACTTGTGAGACGAGTTGAATGTCTGTCTTTCGTGCATTGCCATAGCGCACAATATTCACCAATGAAGGTAGTGCATCCATGAGGTGATACACGTCTTGTGTGACCGCCGCGAGGTTCTGTAAGTGCGCAATCAGGTCGTCAATCGCGTCTTCCAAATTGGCGTTTAAGGCTTGCTCAACCAAGGCAGTTACCTCTGGCAATTGCTCAATATCTGGTAGTTGTTTTTTTACAAAATTGACACTCGCTTCGTAGACCGTATTGCCCCACATCCCCGCTTCAATAATGCGAATCGAAAACTCTGCTTTCCATTTTAATTTCCAATATTCTTTGAAACTACCAAGATCATAACGTCCTTCCTTTTGTAGCTTTCCCCAATGTAGACCTAGCAAATTCAAGCGATGCAGTAAATGACTTTTCAATAAATCTTTTTCTTCCCTTAGGTCAATTCCACCGCGTGGATTACTCGCATTTGCTTTCAGCCAAAGTTCTTCTGTGCTTTTCCAGTAACTGGATAAGCGCGCTGACTTGATTGTCTTTTCTAAATCTTGTTGTAGTGGGATAACTGGAATTTCGGGTGGAACATTACCGACTTTTTTTCCAATAATTAATTGCTTTTCAATCAATTGTAACTGACTTTCATCACCTTCACAAATAATGCTCACTGCCGCCTCTTTCATCTCCTCAATTCCTGGCACAGACAGCCCTCGCAGGGTCGCCAAAGTATTCGCCAAGCGTACCGCTTCAATAACGTGTGCTGCCGAAGCATCCAAGTCCTTTTTGCGAAACAACCGCGCCACTTTCGTCATCCACCGCATGGTCGTCTCTTTTCGATTCGAAAATAACAATTCATACCAGGCAGGGGACAAAACACCCGCTCCATAGCCACTCAGATAAGTCAATCGGTCATAACTCCAGGGGACCCAAGTCGCTTTGGTGGATGTTTTTTTGATGCCTTTCAAAATAGCGTTATCCGTACTCTGTTTATAATGCGCTACATTGTGCAAAACGGGAGAGTGCCATGCACCACAGACGATGGCTATATTGTCAAAACCATCCTTAATTGCTTTTCTAATAACTTTTCGCATGTAGGCTTCCCGTCGCAATGTTTCGGTTGATTCTTTACGAATTTCTTCCTGTCGTAAAGCAGTCATCATTTCTAAAATCGAAGCAAAAATCTCTGTCTCATTCTCTGCACTTTCAAATGTCACTTCCCACCAACGTTCACTATCCGAATAACCTGCAATCTCTGCCATATAGCCCAAAGGGTCTTTCCTAAAGGTTTTGTCATGGGAAGTTAATTGATTGTTAGTTTCAAATTTTAGCTGTTTTTTTTCCGCTTCTTGCTGATTAATGGTAAAAGTCAAATTCATCGGCAAATCCATACACCGAATAGGAATATCGCGCTTTATGGCATATTTCATTGCCTGCCATTCTGGAGAAAAATCGGCAAAAGGAATGTACGCCGCTTGCGTCAATAATTTTGGGTTGTATATTAATAATGCGACAGGTGGCTTCAAATTTTCGTTTCCCACAAAGGACAACATCTTCTCCGCATCGGCTGGACATTCGATAAGAATGCAGTCGGGCGCAAGGTCATTTAAAGCCTTTTTTAAGCTTTTTGCGGAACCAGGACCATGATGTCGGATGCCGAAAACTGTGAGCATTAATTTTTTTTTCGGTAAAACTACTTATTTTTTATAAATATAAAAGTCCATTTTTGTTAAAAAGAGGCACTTGTTTAATATAGTTGTGTTAAAGTTTAATTTATAATAATTTGTAAATCAATGTTTTAAATTTAAAAGGATTAAAAAAAAGAAATAAACCTTTGGTTAGTAATTTAGTTATGTGTTACTTTGCAAAAATTTTTGAAAAACAAAAAGAATTTTGATTATGGCTAATATAGCAGAAAGAGTTAGCAAAATTATTGTTGACAAATTAGGTGTTGACACAGGAGAAGTCGTTGCAGATGCAAGCTTCACTAATGATTTAGGTGCTGATTCATTGGATACAGTTGAACTTATTATGGAATTTGAAAAGGAATTTGACATTTCTATTCCAGATGAAGAAGCTGAAAACATCCAGACCGTTGGTAATGCAATCACTTACTTAGAAAGCCAGGTTAAGGCTTAGTAATTGTTGCGTTAAACAATGAAGTGTTTTAACGAACAAAAAAATTATCCCGGCAATCGTCGGGATAATTTTTTCTTTCTTCTTTTTCTACTTTGGTTGAAACGACAAAGAATTTTTAGTCAAAATTGAATAATAATTTTGCATTGAAATAACTAGTCTTTTGATTAAAAAGGAGGACAATAAAAAAATTGAAATACCAACTTGGACAAATCAACTCATTTGGTCATTTAGCATCAAATCGTTGAATTATCACATCCGTGAACGCTACTTTTTAAAATTGTCCAACTTCCAATAAGTATTTTTTATGAAAAGGGTTGTCATTACTGGTTTTGGCGCAATTACGCCCATTGGAAACACCGCATCCGAATACCTTTCTGGGTTACAAAATGGGGTTAGTGGCGCGTGTCCGATTACTCAATTTGACGCATCAAAATTCAAAACCCAATTTGCCGCAGAAATAAAGAATTTCAATCCACTCGACCATTTTGATAGAAAAGAACTACGAAAACTTGACCGTTTTACTGTAGTCTGTTTGGTGTCTGCTGATGAGGCGATAAAAATGGCAGGAATTGATGATATTTCTAATCTGAATGCCGACAGAATTGGCGTTATTTACGCCTCAGGTATTGGAGGACTTAAAACTCTACAAGGAGATATTATCGATTTTGCAAGAGGAAGTGGCACGCCGCGCTTTAACCCTTTCATGATTCCAAAAATGATTTGCGATATCGCGCCTGGTCAAATTTCAATTAAATATGGCTATCGAGGTATCAATTATTCGACCGTTTCGGCCTGCGCATCGTCTAATCATGCCATCATGAATGCTTACGATTATATTCGACTGGGTCGTAATGACATTATCGTAACTGGTGGTGCAGAATCAACAATTGTAGAGACTTCGATGGGTGGTTTTTCTTCTATGAAAGCGCTTTCCACTCGAAATGATGATCCAAAAACAGCAAGTCGTCCATTTGATGGCGAACGCGACGGTTTTGTTTTGGGTGAAGGTGCAGGAACGATTGTTTTAGAAGAGTTGGAGCATGCAAAAAAGCGAGGTGCTACAATTTATGGCGAGGTTGTTGGGGTAGCAGCTACAGCGGATGCGCATCATATCACCGCACCACACCCAGAAGGACTGAGTGTGAAAACGGTAATGAAATTAGCTTTGCAAGAAGCTAACTTGAACATTGAAGATGTGGATTATATTAATGTTCACGGGACATCAACACCATTGGGCGACATTGCAGAAGTGAAGGCGATACAGTCCGTTTTTGGTGACCATGCTTATAAATTAAATATCAGTTCAACCAAATCCATGACGGGTCACTTACTGGGTGGCGCAGGCGCAGTAGAGGGAATTGCGGGGATTTTGGCAATAAATCATAACTTTGTACCACCAACTATCAACCATTTTGTGGATGACCCAGCGTTAGACCCAAAATTGAACTTTACTTTCAATGAAGCACAAGAGCGAAAAGTAGATGTTGTCTTAAGTAATACTTTTGGATTTGGTGGGCACAATGCAAGCATTATATTTAAGCGTTTTAAGTAACGAAACAGGAGTCATCCCGAATTTTTAATCAATCTCTCCGTTGAGCATTTTGAGCCGAAACTGTTCACGGAAGAAAATGAATTATGCGCGGTTCAAGGGATTCTTAAAGGGGAAAAACTGGATTTTCTAAAAAATCCAGTTTTTCCCCTTTAAGAATCCCAAGGTGCATACCATAGAAATAGATTGAAATGGGGTGATTTTGCACCGCATTTCATTGAATTAAAAATTCAGGATGACTTCTGTTTCGTTAATTTTTCGAGTCCATATTTTCTTATTGGAACGGTGACAAAATTTGAAATGTTGTTAGCCAGTTTTTTAGAAAAATTTAGATTTTAAATAAATTTTTAACCATCCTTATTTAAAATTTAATATTTTTGTGAAATAAAAAACTCAGCCCGCAACCTTCCAATTGATACTTTTTAAAACAGCCCTGATTATTTTCAGCGGTTATTTTGAAAACAAGCCACCCTCCGATTTTGAATTTTCTCGATGTTTAGATTTTGACTAAAACATACAGAAATAGCATGAATTTGCTATTTCAGAAGGGGTAACTATCAACTATCTATTGCATAGTTTCGACTTTTGGTCAGAAACAAATACTATGCTTATTGAGTAACGATGAAGTAATAAATTTCACCGTTTCTAATCTATTTTTTAACTTAGTTTTTAAGTAGAACAAGTTCTGTAATCACTAAATCTGTTAGGTTTATGTCCACATCAATCTACCAGATTTTGGAATATTCTACCAAGAACTACTAAAATTCTATCCCTTGTTGTTGCGGATTATTTTACGTTTTTACAATTATTTTTTCTCTCCCGACAAAGAATTTGCCCGTAGAATTCGAGGTTTGGTTGGTTTTACGCCAAGTAATATCCCGATTTTTAAATTGGCTTTTTCCCACAAATCCAACACTACCGATAATGGCGGCTATGGCGGTCAAAACAACGAACGCTTAGAGTATCTTGGCGATGCAGTTTTGGGTACAATTGTAGCGGAATATTTATTCAAAAAATATCCCGGTGCAGATGAGGGGTTCCTCACCAAAATGCGGTCTAAAATCGTTAAGCGAAAATCGTTGAACAAGATTGGGGACAAAATGGGTTTGGACATGATTCTTCAGGAATACAACCAAACGCGTTTGAGTCGCTCCATGTTGGGCAATGCCGTAGAAGCACTCGTTGGTGCAGTGTATTTGGAACAGGGCTACAATTTGACGAAGCGATATGTGATTCGCAAAATTTTGCGGAGTTATGTCGATATTCACGAGTTGGAGATGTACGATGACAATTACAAAAGCCAACTATTGGAGTGGTGTCAGAAAAACGGACAAGTCGTTACCTACAAATTGGTGGCGCGTTATAAGTTCGAAAAGCGTGACCGTTTCAAAGTTGCGGTGTTAATTGACGGAGAGAAATTGGCAACTGCTGATGATTTCAATAAAAAAAGTGCAGAGCAAACTGCTTCTGAGAAAGCAATGCAATCACTTGGTATTTTGGCGTTGGAAGCAGAAAGAGCCAACTAAAAAATTGGTGTATTAGACTTTATGAATTAGATTTGAGCAAGTTTGAAGGCCGCTCAAATCTAATTCATAAAGTTTAATACACCAGTTTTTACACCAATTCACTCAACCGATGAAAATTTCTGGTCGCAATGTTGCCATTATTTTAGGTGTCGTCCTCGTTTTGGCATTGATGTCTTATTTTAGTACCATCGTCGCGTACGTCCTGATTGCGTGGGTGTTGTCGATGATTGGACAGCCCTTTATGCGCTTTTTTCAAAAACGATTGCGCATCGGAAAATTCCAGGCAGGACCGAATATTGCCGCGGCTCTTACCTTAGTTTGTTACTTTGTTATCATTACGGGTTTGATTATGATTTTCGTTCCACTAATTATTGCACAAGCCAATAATTTGGCTGAAGTTGATTATAAAAGCATTGCTTCAGCGTTAGAAGCACCGATTAATCAATTCAATAATTGGTTGGCTGGGTATGGATTGTCAGACTCGACGGATATTTCTTTAGCGGACCAAATGCGGGAAATATTTTCGAATTGGTTCAAACCGAGTGCGATTCGTACTTATTTTAATAGCTTGATTGCGACGGCAGGAAATATTTTACTTAACGTTTTTTCCATTATTTTTATCACGTTTTTCTTTTTAAAAGAGCAAGGACTTTTTGTTAATTTTATCGTAGCCATTGCACCTGGTCATTATGAAAATCGCATTCGTCAAGCCATCCATGACATCTCCAGAATGTTGACGCGATATTTTGGTGGGATTTTAATTCAAATGACGATTATCACCATTTTTGTTTCCGTTTTATTAGGGCTGTTGGGTATAAAGAATGCGTTATTGATTGGCTTTTTTGCAGCTTTAATCAATGTAATTCCTTACGTTGGTCCACTTATCGGAGCTGTTTTTGGTTTAATTATTACGATTTCTTCCAACTTAGATTTAGAGTTTTATACTCAAATGTTGCCGATGTTAATTAAGGTCGTTGCGGTTTTCGGAGCGATGCAATTATTGGATAATTTTGTGTTGCAACCCTGGATTTTTTCCAATAGCGTACTGGCACATCCATTGGAAATTTTTATTGTTATTTTGATGGGTGCGCAGCTGAATGGTATCGGAGGAATGGTACTCGCAATTCCTGTTTATACTGTTTTGAGAGTTATCGCAGGCGTGTTTTTAAGCAAATTTAAAATAGTGCAGAAAATGACGGTGAGGATGAGGCGACGGAATTAGAAATTTTCAAAAATAGTTCAATACCGATTCTCTGTCCGTCCCGCATCACGAGAGAAATTCTCACAGACGGAGCAAACACTGGATTTTTTATAAAAAATCCAGTGTTTGCTCCGTCTAAAAAAAAGAAAATTAGTGGTGCGGGCGGATAGAAGATAGAAAAACTAGACATGCTCTTAATTCTTTCTACGAAAACAACCCTTTCACCCTCATTTTCAATCGATACGCCAACCAATACATCGCCGGCACCACAATCAAAGTCAAAAAAGTTGCGAATACCAATCCATAAATAATTGTCCACGCCATCGGTCCCCACATGGCAGTATTATCTCCACCAATAAACAGATGCGGGTCAAGTTCAGAGATTAAGGTAAAAAAGTTGAAGTTAAAACCAATTGCCAAAGGAATCAAACCTAAAACGGTGGTAATCGCTGTTAATAAAACGGGGCGCAAACGCGTCGCTCCACCATTGATAATCGCATCTCGAACATCCTCCCGATTCATTTCATCCATGCTCGCCAAGCCAAGTTCTTCCCGTTTATTTTTAACCAATAAATTGACATAATCGACCAAAACGATGGCGTTGTTAACCACGATTCCCGCCAAAGAAATGACGCCGACTCCCGTAAAAATCACGGAAATCGTTTCCCCCGTAAGCGCATACCCCAACGCCACACCAATCGTACTAAAAATTACGGAAAACATAATAATCATCGGTGAAATAATCGAATTGAACTGCCCCACCAAAATAATCAAAATCATAAACAACGCAATCAATAGTGCCATAGAAAGAAACTCCATATTTTCTTGTTGCTCCTGTTGCTCGCCCGTAAATTCAATAGAATATCCTTTGGGAATATCAAAATTTTTCATTTCCTCCTGAATTTTTGCCACCACTTCATTCGCATTATATGGCTCAACGATATTTGAGGCAACGGTAATCACCCGGTCTAAATCTTTTCGTTGAATCGAGCTATAAGTCGAGGTATAATCTACGCTTGCGACCGAAGAAATTGGTACTTGTGCAATCTGTCCATTTGCTGGATTTCTAAAGGTAATGCGTTGGTTCATCAAATCGCTGACGTTATTGCGGTATTTTTTATCCAGACGGATATAAATCGGGTACTCATCTTCCCCATCCTTAAATTTTGACACTTCCAAACCATAAACGGCTGTCCGAATTGAATTGGCAATATCCATTGTCGAAACGCCATAACGACGAGCTGCCGCACGGTCAACGTTGATGGCCAATTCAGGTTTTCCCAATTTGACATCGGCTTTTAAATCTTCAATTCCTGCAATATCTTTGCTGTTGATAAACGCGATAATTTGTTCAGAAAGAGGTATTAATTCCTTTAAATTTTCTCCCGAAATTTCCATATTAATCGGCTTGCCAGTAGGCGGGCCGTCTGCATTGGGTTCGACTTGAATCTGCACGCCAGGGTAGCCACTTATTGCTTTACGAATATCGTTCATGACATCAACAGTGGACAATTCACCCCGCTGATTGGCAGGAATAAAAGAGACCGTCAAACGCGCTTTATTTGGAGATGCTCCTGGTTCAGGCGGCGCATTTGGGTCGGCTGTGTTTTCACCAATTTGAGACAAAACTGCTTCCACAATTGCCTCATAAGGTTGGATGGCTTCTTGAATTTTACCTTCCAATTCCTTCATCAAATCGTTGGTTGCTTCAATGTCTTTTCCCAGCGGCAATTCTACAAATGCATTGACGTAAACGGGGTCGGCTGATGGGAAAAATTCAACTTTTGGGGAACGTATTTCAAATAATTTAAAGGAAATAAACATGAAAATAAACGTACCAATAAAAATTGCTAATGGCACTCGCAAGGCACTGCGGATAAATTTATCATAAAAATTTTCTAAAATGGGTAAAAATCTATTTTGAAAATAAAACGCTCCCGGGCGGAGGACGAAATAATTCAATAAAGAGATGATTGTTGCAAACGCTAAAATATTTCGAGGTGCTTGAATTGGACTAACAAAATGAGCAATTACTGCCAGAATTATCATTACCGCCGCACCAATCAATACATTTCGTCGCTTACGTTTTCGGACAGTAGGGTCTTCTGATTTTTCATCAACTTTCATCATTCTCGAAGTGAAAACGGGGTTAATTACCAAGGCTACAAATAGGGAAGAAAACAATACAATCATCAACGTAATCGGCATGTATTTCATAAAAGATCCCATGATACCTGGCCAAAATGCCAACGGTAAAAATGCCGCCAAAGTCGTCGCTGTTGAAGCAATAATTGGCATCGCAACTTCGCCTGCGCCATACTTTGCTGCCTCGATGCCGCTATATCCGTTTTGCATATAGCGATAAATATTTTCCACGACGACAATAGCGTTATCAACCAATAGACCAAGAGCTAAAATCAACGAAAATAGCACGACAATATTAATCGTCACACCTGAAATAAACAGCACCATAATTCCCAATAACATGGACAATGGAATGGCTAAACCGACAAATGAAGCATTCCGTAAGCCAAGGAAAAACTGCAAAACAAGGATAACCAAAATGACTCCTGAAATGATGCTATTTTCCAAATTGGATACTTCATTTCGGGTGTAAATAGATTGGTCATTAAAAAAGCTAACCTTCAAATCATCTGGCAAATTAGGCTTCACCCGTAGCACTGCTTCTTTGACATAATCAGAGGTCGCCAATAAATTTTCACCCCGTCGCTTAATCACATCTAAAGAAATTACCGGAAATCCATCCGACCGAGCGATACTGACGCGGTCTTTAAAACCATATTCCACTGTCGCAAAATCTTTTAAAAATACGGGACGTTGGTTTTCACTTTTGACAATCAGGTTTCGGATTTGTTCCATATTTTCAAACTCGCCTTTCACCCGAATCGCCCGCCGAAAATCGTTGTTGACAATCTCCCCACCTGACATTGTGATATTTTCGGAGGCAATTGCATTTTGTAAATCAAAAAACGAGACTTGCATGGATTCCATCTTCAAAAAGTCAACGTTGATTTTGACCTCGTTTTCCAAATCACCTTTCATCTCCACTTCGTTAACTTCGCGAACATCCTCAATTTCGTCTTCCAAAATTTCCGCATATTTTTTTAATGTTGCTGGTGGATAATCTCCTGAAACATTAACGGTCACAATCGGCAAATCCGAAAAATTCACTTCTTGCACAATCGGGTCATTATCCAAATCTGACGGCAATTCGCTTTTCGCCAAATCCACCGCATCCTTCACTTTCCGAACCGCCAGGTCAAAATCGACTTCACTAACAAATTCCGCTGTCACAATCGAAAAATCCTGAATTGACGTCGAACGAATGGACTTTATACCATTCAAAGACTGCAATTCCTTCTCAATCGGTCGAGTGATTAAGCTTTCAATATCGGGCGCAGAATTCCCAAAATAAGGCGTATTGACGAAAATCAACGGCAGGGATGCTTCAGGATATTGTTCTTTTGGCATTTCCTGATAGGAATAAATACCAAAAAAGAGAATCATAAACGTCAACAGAAAAATGCTCGTCGCATTATCGACCGCAAAGTTGGAAAAACTGAAAGTACGGAGGTCTTTTTCTTTTATTTTCATCGTTTTAATTTGGAACGTAGTTTTATCTATTTCGAAAGTCTAACGTGACGCATTTTTTTAAATTGCGCCTATCCTGTTTGCCATAACGTGGGAAAATCTGTTGATTTTCAGAGGGCGCAATTTAAAAAATTGCGTCACGTTGAACATGCAATCGTATAAGCAATCAAATTACTCATGACTATTAACCATGTGCGCCGCTAATTTAGGAAAACAATTGCACAAAGTCGTTTTCAATTCTTCGTCAATATCCAGTTTGTCAATTGCTTGATTCATGCAATTCAGCCATGCCATCGCACCTTCTCCTGTAATTTTATGCGGCATGTGTCGCATTCGCATTCGAGGATGCCCAAAGGTTTGATTGTAGAGCATTGGGCCGCCTAAAAATTGCGTCAAAAACATCGTTTGCTTTTGCTTGACGACTTCCATATCTGTCGTAAAAAGATGCGAAATTGCTTTATCTTCCACAACTAAGTCATAGAAATTGTTGACCATCTGTTGCAGGTTTTCTGCGCCCAATTGTTCGTAAAGTGTTGGATTCATGGTGCAAAATTGGGACTTTTAAGGGAGAGAAATATCTTGGGATTGTCAGAATTTGGAAGTCCGTCAATCTCTATATTTTATTGTTCTTGATATTTCTTTTGGTGCTTTATTATTCGACTTAATAATTATCCTTATCCAATTCATTTTTTTATCCAAAAAATATTGATATTCAATTATTTCAGGTTGCTCTGGATTGCTATAAATCTTAACGTTAATCAAGTTTTCTTCTCCATTATATAATCGTTCAAGTAAAAGTTTATCATTTGATAAAAGTTTCATGCTCGTCTTTTTTCCATTTTCAAAATAATAAATAGCTTTAATTGAATCTTCTAAAATGGTTTCTTTAGTCAAATTACTTAAATCATCATATTCATAAACATGATGATTTAGAGATATTTTTCCTATGAAACGATTCAAGCTTTTTTTTATCAATTATTTTATTGTCGAGATTGTACTGATAGGTATTATTGTGAAAAGTGTCTAAATTATTCCCTTCGATTATTACTTTTGTAAGTAAATTTTCAAAATCATCATATCGATAAATTACTTTGCTCAATCGGTCTTTTCTCTGTATGCTTGTGTCACCATTTTCTACCAGTCTGTACCGACTAATTTTTAAATTTTCCTCTTTTACCAATGTTTTTCTTTCATAAAATTTAGTTCCAATGAATGTGGTATCCCAGCTTACATAAGTATTCTCAATAGTAACTTGGGTTTCTTTTTGATTCGAGTAAGTGAAATATATTTTTCGATAAGGCGTATTTGTTTCTATTCGTCTGTGAATTTCTTTAATAACTCTTCCTTTATCATCATATTCTCTTTGATAAGCTAAATCAAAGAGGTTCTTTTCGTATCTTATCTCTTCAATATCTTTAGTGTTTAGAACTTCTGTTCCATGATAAGGCATTCTTGTTTTTAAGGCCTCAACAAATGCCATTTGTCCTTGTAAACAATTTGAAAAAACAGAAAAAATTACTCCCCAAAATACCCGATTATTCATAAAAGTAGTTTGTATTTAAATGTCAAATAACGCCTCTACAGCCTGCAAAAGCATTTTCAATAGACAAAGCCACCAATTTTAACGATATTTCTCCCCTTTTCCCTATCTTTGCCAACTTTTAGAAAAAATCCCTAAAACGAGAAACTTTCACTTAGAAACACTCGTTTTAAAAAAGGACAACAAAATACAATTACCTCTTGCTTCAAGCAATAATAATATAGTATCGTGAATACATCTCTAAACTGGTTAAAAGATTACCTCGACATCAAAGAAACACCCGAAAAAGTGTCGGAAATACTGACGGACATCGGGCTGGAAGTTGAAGGTGAAGAAATCGTCGAAAGTGTGAAAGGTGGCTTGGAAGGCATCGTGATTGGGCATGTCAAGGAATGTGGCAAGCACTCAGGCGCGGATAAGTTATCGGTCACGAAAGTCGATATTGGCGGCGAGGAAGATTTGAGCATTGTTTGTGGTGCACCGAATGTCGCAGTAGGAAAAAAGGTGTTAGTCGCAACAATCGGCACAACGCTTTACGATAAAGAAGGTAAGCCTTGGAAAATTAAAAAGGGAAAAATTCGTGGTGAAGTCTCCGAAGGAATGCTTTGCGCAGAAGATGAATTGGGCTTGGGCGAAGGGCATGATGGCATTATGCTTTTACCTGAAGATGTAGCGACAGGGACATTGGCGAAGGATTATTTCCAAATTGAAAATGACGTTGTTTATGAAATCGGCTTGACGCCCAACCGTTCAGATGCAACGTGTCACTTGGGCGTTGCGGAAGATTTAGCGGCAGCGTTAAAAATAAATTATGGCGGCGATGGCAAAGTGAAGCGTCCTTCTGTTGATGATTTTAAAATTCATTCGACGGATATGCCAATTGAGGTCGTTGTTGAAAATACCGAAGCTTGTCCACGTTATGCGGGTATTTCAATTAGAAATGTAACGATAAAAGAGTCGCCAGATTGGTTAAAAAATCGCTTAAATGCGATTGGTGTGCGACCGATTAGCAACATCGTTGATATTACAAATTTCATTCTCCACGAATTGGGGCAGCCGCTCCACGCATTTGATTTAGATAAAATTGCAGGTAAAAAAATCATCGTTAAAACTTTGGCGAAGGATTCTAAATTCATGTCACTTGACGAACAAGAACGAAGTTTGCATGAAGAAGATTTGATGATTTGTGATGGCGAATCTAAAGGTATGTGTATCGGTGGAGTATTTGGTGGATTGAATTCTGGTGTGACAGATTCGACAAAAAATATCTTTTTAGAATCTGCGCATTTTGATTCTATGTCGATTCGGAGAACGAGTACGCGACATAATTTACGAACAGATGCTGCCAAAGTTTTTGAAAAAGGTAGCGACCCGAATGTTTCTGTATATGCATTGAAACGTGCAGCAATGTTGATGGTCGAATTGGCAGGTGGCGAAATTGCGTCAGAAATTGTCGATATTTATCCAAATCCTGTTGCGAAAAAAGAAATTGAAGTTGCTTACGATTATACAAATACGCTGATTGGCGTGGAAATTCCAAAAGCGAAAGTAAAGGAGATTTTGGCAGCAATGAATATGGATGTGGTGGCAGAAACAGAAGAAACTTTTACGGTAGCAGTTCCGACGAATAAATCAGATGTGCTACGTCCTGCGGATGTAGTGGAGGAAATTTTACGGATTTATGGTTTGAATGAAGTGCCAATTCCGACGCGAATTAATAGTTCGGTAGTGATTGGTGCAGGGTTGTCAAAACAAGCGATTCGTAATAAGCTGGGAGATTTTTTGGCAGCAAATGGCTTTCATGAAATGATGGCAGTTTCTTTATCGCAGTCTCGATATTACAAAGAAATTTTACCAATTGCGGAAGAGGAATTGGTATATGTCAACAATACTTCCAACATTCATTTGGATGTGATGCGCCCCGAAATGTTGTTCAGCGGCTTAGAAGCAATCGTTCGAAACCACAATCGACAGAATCTGGATTTGAAGTTATTTGAATTCGGAAAATCATACAGAAAGAAAGAAGGTGGCGGTTTTAATGAACCCGAACATTTGACATTATTTTTATCAGGCAAACGTTGGAATGAAAGTTGGCTTAATAAGGAAAAGTCAGAGGCAGGTTATTTTACATTAAAATCTTTTGTTGGTAATATTTTAAAACGTGCAGGATTGAGCAAAGTGCAAGAATCTGCAATTAAAAGCGAAGTGTTTGCTTACGGTTTAAAATATCATCGAGGGCCGCAAACATTGGTAGAATTTGGAAAAGTGAATGCCACTATTTTGAAAAAAATGGACATTCGTCACGATGTTTATTTTGCCGATGTCAATATGGATGCATTGACGAAAGCGATGCGAAAAAGCAAGGTTTTATTCTCGGAATTAAATAAATTCCCAACAATGCGTCGAGATTTAGCCTTAGTTATTGATAATTCGGTAAAATTTCAGGATATTGCGGCCATTGCCAATAAAGTAGGTAAAAAAATATTGAAAAAAATCAACCTTTTTGACGTTTATGAAGACGCAGAACGACTTGGCGAAGGTAAAAAATCCTACGCAGTCAGTTTCGTTTTTGAAGATGTCACCAAGACGTTGAAAGATAAGGATGTGGATAAAGTGATGAATAATTTGATTAAAGAGTACGAAGATAAATTGGGAGCAATTATTCGCCGTTAAACTTTGGCTTTTAACGTGACGCAATTTTCTAAATTGCGACTTTTAAAATCGACAGATTTTCCACTCGGCGTTGATAGCCTGTGGAGTAGTGTAGGCGCAATTTAAAAAATTGCGTCACGTTAAGTTACCAAAAACCGATATGGACATTGCAAGAAAGATTAATGAAATAGAATCCAAAGTAAAGCGAGTGGCAGCTGAAAGAGATGACTTTCAACACCAAAACGCCGTACTTTTGGGAGAAAATAAAGAACTCAAAGAAGAACTTTCGAAACAGTCGAAAATGATTCATGAGTTGGAAGAAAGACTGGTGAATAGCCAGCAAATTTTGATAGGAAAGGGAGGAGAAGTTTATGCCAAAATTAATGGAAAATCTTCGAGTAAAAAATCTCTTTCAGGAAAAGACACAGAGTTGTTGAAGCGGCAGATTGACCGATACATTGCAGAAATTGATAAATGTATCGAGTGGCTACAAAATAGTTGATGACTCATGGCTCACGGTGGATGGCTCACGGAGATGCAGATTGAATGATTTGTTTTTTTTGTGAACAGGAAAATGTGGAGCGTGATTTTTCAATTAATTACTTAATACTTAGGTAATATTTTTAAATAAATGTGGCTTGTCTTCATAATATAAAAGACGAATGGCATTTATAAATTTTCTAAAATTACAATGGAAAGCGCAACTTCGCCGCAAACCGTGCGTTGTTTGTTGTGAACCGTTAATAATTTGGATATGGAAAACACAGCACATAAGCAATTGACCGTCACCATAGCGGGGCGTCCATATCCCTTGAAAATAAAAGCAACTGACGAGCCGGTTTTGAGGAAAATCGTCAAGGAGGTCAACGAAAAAATTAACCGTTTTCGCTTGGCTTATCCAAAACGTGACATGCAAGATTGTATAGCGATGGCAACATTGGCCTATGCAGTCGATTTGCACAAAGCTCGACAGGGAAGTACCGCCACAATCACCACAGCAACAACCAAGGCCGCAGCCGCGCAGCCTAATCTCTCTCCTGAAGTTGAGAAAAAAATTGCTCAATTAGATAAACTTTTGGACAATCTTCTTTAGGAACGTAAATTTATTTAATTCGCGTTCTTTATAGTGTTCTTCAAGTTTTTTCGATTTGCTAAATTTTTAATAATTTTAGTAAATCTTGATTATTAAAATAAAGGAAAACTTTCAGACACTACTTTAACCACTACTTTCCTACATCATTCTTTATGTAAAATTGGTAATCATTTGCTCGGTACTATCATTGACTGTCAGTCGTCAATCGTCAACCGTCCCAAAAATTACCCAAAACCATTGATATTATGGAAATAGGAATCGGACTAATCGGAGGATTGGTCATTGGTGCCATCATCGGATATTTTCTGGTGAACACCTTTTTGAAAAAACAGGGTCAGTCGCAAATTGATGCGGCTAATGCGAAAGCGGATGCTATTATTAAAGAAGCCGAGCTAACAACGGAACGTATGAAACGTGATGCTCGTAACAAAGCAGATAAATTGTTGGCGAAAGCTGACCGTGACAACGAGCGTAAAAAACAACAAAAAATTCAAGAAGCGAAAGATCGTTTTAATAAGATGAGAGCTGATTTTGATGCCGATAAAGCAAATAAATTAGTCTCGTTGAAAGAACGGGAAATGGAATTGAAAGCAATGAATAAGGAGTGGGGCATGAAGGAGGAAAAATTTCAAGCGCGCGTGGCAAATTTGGAAGAAAAAGAAAGTGACCTGGAAGGTCGAGAGGGAGAATTGAAACAAGTACGCGAGAATTTGAATACGCAATTAAAAGTGGTTGCGAAGAAAAAAGATGAGTTGGATGCGGCGAATGAAGAACGCATCAAAGCATTGGAAAGCATTGCGAAGTTATCGCAAACGGAAGCTCGTGAGCAGATGTTGGAAGCAGTGAAAGCAAAAGCTGAAAATGATGCCATGTCGTTGCGTAAAAATGCGTTGGAAGAAGCAAAAGCCCATGCCAACAAAGACGCGAAGAAAATTATTATCCAAACCATTCAACGGATGGCTGCGGAATATACGATTGAAAATACGGTTTCTGTTTTTAACTTGGATTCAGACGATTTGAAAGGTCAAATTATTGGTCGAGAAGGTCGAAATATCCGAGCGTTGGAAGCGGCTACTGGTGCAGAGATTGTGGTGGATGATACACCAGAAGCAATTGTGATTTCAAGTTTTGACCCGATTCGTCGGGAAGTTTGTCGCTTGTCATTGAAACGATTGGTGGCAGATGGACGGATTCACCCAGCTCGAATTGAGGAAGTGGTCAACAAGACTCGAAAAGAATTAGACGAGCAAATTAAGGAGATTGGAGAGCGTACAGTGATTGAATTAGACATTCACGGATTGAATCCTTATTTGGTGAAAATGGTTGGACGGATGCGTTTCCGTTCTTCTTATGGTCAAAATTTGTTGAAGCACTCGATTGAAACGGCAAATCTTTGTGCGTTGATGTGTGCGGAAATGGGCTTCAGTAAAAAACAAGCAAAAGTGGCTAAACGCGCAGGATTGCTACACGATATTGGAAAAGTTTCGGAAGAAGAAACAGAGTTGTCTCACGCATTGTTGGGAATGGAATTGTGTAAAAAACACGGCGAGTCTGCTATCGTTTGCAACGCAGTCGGAGCGCACCACGACGAGGTAGAGATGAATAATATCTTATCGCCAATCGTACAAGCTTGTGATGCTATTTCGGGTGCACGTCCAGGGGCACGGCGCGAGATTTTAGAAAGCTACATGAAGCGAATTAGCGAATTGGAAGAATTGGCAATGGCACACGAAGGTGTACAAAAAGCTTATGCAATGCAAGCGGGACGTGAGTTGCGAGTGATTGTAGAAAGTGAAAAAGTAACGGACCAATATGCTGATGATTTGTCATTTATGATTTCAAGTAAAATACAGGAAGAAATGCAGTTTCCGGGTCAAATTAAAGTGACCGTTATTCGGGAAAAACGTGCGGTTTCTTTCGCAAGATAAACCATTACCGAAGACCGATTTAGTAATGTTTTCGGATACGATTTTATAAGATTACAACACGAGACGCTGGTTTTGCAAAAAATCAGCGTTTTTTTATTAGACTCGTTAGTTCTACTTTGGCACTTTAAAATAATAATAGGTCTTTAGCTATTCTCTGTCCGACCGCACCACGAGAAATATTCTTACAGAGGTAGCAAAAATTGGATTTTTTTATAAAAAATCCAATTTTGGCTACCTCTAAAAAAAGAAATTAGTGGTGCGTGCGGACAGAAGATAGCTAAGGAACAAAACCAAATTCTAAAGTGCCAAAGTAGAATTAAGTGCTTGGACAGAAATAAGTCAAATTTCATGAATCGCGAATTTCTCGTTAATATTTCCTTCCTTCTCACCATCAATTTGCTCATCAAGCCCTTCTACATTTTTGGGATTGACCGAACGATTCAAAATACGGTGGGCGAAAGCGAATACGGCTTGTATGCGACCTTATTTGACTTCACTTTCTTGTTTTATATTTTAAATGACATTGGCGTTCAGCACTTCAATAATCGAACAATAGCGCAGCACAATTTTTTGTTAGACAAATATTTACCCAATTTATTGTCCTTAAAAATTTTATTGTCTATTGCGTTTTTTATCGCAATTAGTGTAGGGACGCTGTTGATGGGCTACCCCAAAAGTTATTATCCAATCATTGCATTTGTCGGCATTAATCATGTATTAATTTCGTTGGTTTCGTTCTTGCGGACTAATGTCTCGGGATTGGGCATGTACCGAACGGATAGCCTAATTTCGGCCTTAGATAAGTTGTTATTAATTGGTTTGTGTTCCGTACTGTTATGGGGAGGCTTTACTGAAAAACCGTTTCAAATTGAATGGCTGATTTGGGCACAGACAATTGCTTGGACGGTGACGGCAATCGTATTATTTTTTATTTTGCATCAAAAAGTGAAAAGCTGGAATTTAAAATTCAATCCTACTTTTTGGAAGGCCATTTTAAAACAAAGTTATCCCTTTGCGCTCGTTTTTTTATTAATGACCATTTATACCCGAGTCGATAAAGTAATGATTGAAAGAATGTTGCTGGAGGGTAAGACAGAATCGGGAATTTACGCTGCAGGTTATCGACTATTGGATGCTGCGAATATGATTGGTTATTTATTTGCGGGACTGCTGCTGCCGATGTTTGCCGGCATGTTGAAACGGAAAGAAAATGTACAATCCTTAGTAGATTTGAGTTTTCAAATGATAATAGCAGGGGCGATGACAGTTGCCATTTCGATTTGCTTTTTTCGGGAAGAAATCATGTTTTTACTCTATGACAATGCGACCATTTATTATGCCGACATCATGAAATATTTGATTCTATCCTTCATTGCCGTGGCGGGCGTTTACATTTATTCTACCTTGCTGACGGCAAATGCAAGTTTAAAAAAAATGAATTGGCTTTTCTTTTTTAGCATTATTATCAATGTAGGTTTAAATTATATTTTAATTCAAAAAATGAAAGCAGAAGGGGCCGCAATAGCAACTTTAGTTACTCAATTTTTTGTCCTTTTCGGAACGATGTATTTTTCAAAAAAGGAAATTGGTATTGATATTTCATTTAAAGTATTAGTGAAAATAATTGGTTTTGCGACTGTTTTTAGCATCCTTTGTTTTCAAATATACGAATGGGAAATCGGCGATTGGCTTGTTAAATTTGGTGGCTGTATATTGATAGGCATCCTTTTGTCGTTCTTTTTTAGATTAATCAATCCAAAACTATTTCTGAATATGCTGGCAAAACGTGGCGAAAATCCCGTTTAAATCGAGGGGTTTTTCTACATTTGCAGCAAATTTAAAAACTTCCCTCTCAGCCAAATTCACAACTATATTGAACGAGCATTCTCATGGAAAATAAAGATAATTTATTGGACGTCATTCGAACGTTGTTTCGCTATAAAAAGCACCTCATTTATACCGTTGGTTTGGTAGGCATTGGCGCAGTGATTATTTCATTACTGCTACCTGTTTATTACGAATCAATGACTAAATTTTATCCCGCAAGTGAAGATTTGGCGATGCCCGAGAGTATTTTTGGACGTTCTACCAATAAGATGCACTACTACGGTTCTGATGAGGATTCCGACCGGATTTTGACGATTGCAGAATCGGGAGAATTGGCAATTTTTCTGATAGATTCTTTTAATTTATATGAAGTTTACGAGATTGATACGAGCGATGTGCGCGCGCCATATTATGTGATGGAAGAATTTACGGACGTGTATAATGTCAAGCAAACTAAGGAAAATGCGATTGAGATTTCGATGGAAGACCAAGACCCAAAGCGGGCGGCGGCGATTGTAAATGCGGCATACCACAAAATTAATGAAATCGGGCAACGGCTAATTAAAGGTAGTCAGCAGCAGACGATGAATACCCTCGACGAAGCCTTTACTAAGCGGAACGAAACGCTGCGGGTGATTGAAGATAGTCTGCGAATAATGCGTAATCGTTACGGTATTTTTAATATCGAAACTCAGGGAGAAATGATGGCAAATAATATTGCTAATTTGGAGTCGAAAGTAACCTCAGATTCTGCGCGTTTAGCAATATATACACAACGAAACAATCGGGACTCTATTCGTAGTATTCAAGTCAAATTAGCCGGTGCGAATAAACAACTGACGACGCTAAAAATGAAATTAGAGAAATACAACCAAGGGCTTGGTGAGGTCAGTACTTTGATTAAACAGCAGGAAATTGCCATCAATCAGGAAGGTGTCGAGCGCGAGCAATACAATCGGATTAACTCGGCGAAAAACAGTAGTTTTCCAACAACGCTTTTGTTAGAACGTGGCGAAGTTCCTGTTATCAAATCTCGTCCAAAGCGAGCCTTACTCGTGATTGCATCCGTAATGATTGCGTTTATTTTGGCAGTTTTTGGCGTGCTGATTTTTGATAATTATAAAGATGTGGATTGGAAAGGTGTAGTTGATGGAAAGTAGTTTTTTATAAAAATAGTGGCATTTTACTTGAAAAACGCCTATACTTGCATTCACAAAGGAAAAAATGACAAATTTCAATACCATAATTATTAGCATTATTATTAACAATTGCGACCGCAATCTGTGATGATGCTCCTATTATGGAAATAAAAAGCTCTGACAGATTGCGGTTTGTCAGGGCTTTTTTATTTGTCATTCCGACCGAAGCTTTCCTGTCATTCCGACCGAAGCTTTCCTGTCATTCCGACCGAAGTGGAGGAATCTGGAACTATAAATTGTACCAAACAAAAAAGGCACAGCGTGCCGCCCCTCTTGGTAGCACGGTAGTTTGCAATCCTAAAGCCACATCGTGGCGGCACGCTTAAACTTTCAAGCGTGCCACCACGCTGTGGCTTGAAAAAAAGGAGATACTTTAGTTACCAAAAGGGACGGTGCGCTACACCTTTGGATTCGTCATTTTTGGTATTATAATTTCTTATAAACTATAACAAAGCCCACAGCTAAAATTACTATTTGGCAAAGCCTTTAGAATTAGTATTTTTGCGGTCTCTTAAAAAAATATATCCATGTATAAACAATTAAAAAACCTCAACCTCCCAGAAATCGACCAGCAAATCCTCCAATTTTGGCAGGACAACAACACCTTCGAGCAAAGCATCGAGCAGCGCGATAAAGGCAATAGTTTTGTGTTTTACGAAGGGCCGCCGTCTGCGAATGGAAAGCCGGGGATTCACCACGTGATGGCGCGGACGATTAAGGATTTATTTTGTCGCTATCAGACGATGAAGGGCAAGCGCGTGGAGCGAAAAGGTGGCTGGGACACGCACGGTCTGCCGATTGAGTTGGCGGTAGAGAAGGAATTGGGCATTACGAAAGAGGACATCGGGACGAAAATTTCGGTAGATGAATACAACGCCAAGTGTAAGGAAACCGTGATGCGCTACAAGGATATGTGGGACGATATTACCCGAAAAATGGGCTATTGGGTAGACTTGGACAATCCGTATGTGACGTATGAAAATGAGTATATTGAGTCGGTTTGGTGGTTATTGGGGCAGTTGTATGAGAAGGACTTGATTTATAAAGGATTGACGATTCAGCCATTTTCGCCAGCAGCGGGAACGGGTTTGAGTTCGCATGAATTGAATATGCCAGGTTGTTATAAAGATGTAAAAGATACGTCAGCGGTGGCGATGTTTAAGGTGAAAAGAAGTGGCGATTCCGCATTTTTATTTGACAGTGACGACGAAAATGTGAGTTTCATCGCGTGGACGACGACCCCTTGGACGTTGCCTTCTAATACTGGTTTGACGGTTGGCCCAAAAATCCAATATGTCAAAATCAAAACGAATAACCCATACACGGATTTGCCAGTTAGCGTGATTTTGGCGGATGATTTGGTTTCCAAATGGTTTGGTGGGAAAAAACAGCCCGTTATTTTAGAAAAAAGTGAGCCGTTTACAGGCAAGCAATTGGATGGTTTGCGTTACGAACAACTCCTTGATTTTGGAAACGAAATCGAAGAATTAGATGGTGGGACAGATGCCTTTAAAGTAATTTTAGGTGATTTCGTAACAACGGCAGATGGTACGGGAATTGTTCACACTGCGCCTTCTTTTGGTGCGGATGATAGAATGGTTGGAAAGAAAAATGGACTTGGCGCATTGACCTTAGTGGACAAGCAGGGCAAATTCATTGACAACGCAGGCGAGTTTTCTGGTCGTTATGTTAAAAATTATACCGACGACCCTGATTACGTAAATGTTGATATTGACATCTCGGTTCGTTTGAAATTGGACAATAAAGCTTTCAATGTTGCTAAATATTCGCACAATTATCCACATTGTTGGCGAACAGACAAACCGATTTTGTACTACCCGTTAGACAGTTGGTTTATCAAAGCGGCGAAGGTGAAAGAGCGCATGCAAGAGTTGAACAAGACGATTAATTGGCAACCAAAATCAACAGGAGAAGGTCGCTTTGGCAAATGGTTAGAGAATCTGAATGACTGGAATTTGAGCCGTACCCGCTACTGGGGTGTGCCGCTTCCATTGTGGAGAACGAAAAACGAAAACGAAGAACTCCGCGAAACCAAGTGCATTTCCTCCATCGAACAATTGAGCCAAGAAATCGAAAAAGCCAACAAAGCTTTAGGTAAAAATCAAGTCGTACCCAAAGATTTGCACCGTCCGTATATCGACGATGTGGTGTTGGTGAATGACAAAGGAGAAGAAATGCACCGCGAGTTGGATTTGATTGATGTGTGGTTTGATAGCGGTTCGATGCCGTATGCGCAGTGGCATTATCCGTTTGAAAATAAGGAGAAATTTGAGCGCAACTTCCCCGCCGATTTTATCGCAGAGGGCGTTGACCAGACGCGGGGTTGGTTTTATACCTTGCATGCAATCGGGACAATGGTTTTTGATTCGGTTGCGTTTAAAAATGTCGTTTCCAACGGACTCGTTTTGGATAAAAACGGCGTAAAAATGTCGAAGCGATTGAAAAATGGCGTGAATCCATTTGATGCAATCGCGAAGCATGGCGCGGACGCGAATCGTTGGTACATGATGTCAAATTCCAATCCTTGGGACAATTTGAAATATGACGATGCGGGGGTAACAGAGGTTCGAAATAAATTTTTCGGAACACTATTTAATACCTATAAATTCTTTTCGGGCTACGCGAATATTGATGGTTTTAAATATGCCGAAAAAAATGTGCCGTTGGAAAATCGTCCAGAAATTGACCGTTGGGTGCTGTCATTGCTCAATTCCTTGGTGAAAGAAGTGAACGAAGATTACGCCAATTACGACGTAACGCCGGCTGCGCGAAAAATCCAGACTTTTGTGGTTGACCACTTGAGTAACTGGTATGTGCGCTTGTGTCGTCGCCGTTTCTGGAAGGGAGAATATACAGAAGACAAGATTGCGGCGTATCAAACGCTCTATACTTGTATGGAAGCGGTGGCGAAATTAATGGCACCAGTCGCGCCGTTTTTCTCAGACTATTTGTATCAAAATTTGAATGAAGTCACCAAGCAAGAAAAGCACAATTCGGTGCACTTGGCGAGTTTCCCACGTTCGTATAGTGCAATGATTGACAAAGATTTGGAAGAGCGAATGGATTATGCACAGCGGATTTGTTCGTTGGTATTGTCGTTGCGGAAGAAGGAAAATTTGCGGGTTCGACAACCTTTGCAAAAAATTATGTTGCCTGTTTTAGACAAGTCATTTATGGCGCAAGTAGAAGGTGTGAAAGATTTGATTTTGTCGGAAGTCAATGTCAAAGACATCGAATATTTGACCGAAGAATCGGGCGTGATTAAGAAAAGCATCAAAGCTAACTTTAAAACATTAGGTCGTCGATTGGGTAAAAATATGAAAGCGGCAGTGCAGGCTATTAATAAATTTACGGAAGCGGATATTGCCAATTTAGAAAAAACGGGCAAGTACGATTTGGACGTTGATGGCACGAATTACGAACTGACTTTGGAGGATTTTGAAATCAAAGCCGAAGACGTTCCTGGCTTGTTGGTCGCGAATGACGGCGCCTTGACGGTGGCATTGGACACCAATTTGAATGATGCTTTATTGGCGGAAGGCATGGCACGGGAGTTGGTGAATCGCATCCAGAATATTCGTAAAAATGCGGACTTCAATGTGACGGATAGAATTAAGGTGCAGTTGCAAAAAGAAGCAGCAGTTGAAGCGGCGGTTGCGCAATTTGGGGATTATATTCAAGCGGAAGTATTGGCGGATGAACTGACTTTGGTGGATGGATTGGCGAGTGGGGAGGAGATGGAATTGCCGGGGGAGGTGATGGCTTGGGTGGAGGTTGAGTTGAGTTAGATTCACGATTTTGAGTACTTGATTTTTATGGGAAAATCCATCAACAGCGATTGTTGATGGATTTTTTTTGATTTAATAAAGTTTATGTGTTCTTTTGAAAGAAGCAATTTTTGAATAAAAATAAATTTGTGAGTGATGAAAGAATTCTTAATTGAAATTAAAAAGGCAAATCATCATTTTCGTTATAAGATAAAATATCTAAATTAGAGGGAAACGGATGAGAATATTCGATTTCAATATATTTCAAATATAAAAAATTCCGCTTGTGAAAATGATTTTATCATAAATACTTGCTCAAAATTAGAAAGAAGGTATAAAAGAAATATCTTTACTCTTACTCACTTAAACAACCTAAAATTTTATGTACTCAAATACCACTTTTCAATCAGCACATTCTTGTAATCTACATCAGAAATTATTATTTATTCCAATTTTGATGTCCCCGCTCGCTCCACATCTACCGAAATCTGCCCGTTAGCATTTTTAATGCGACAC
>CAYUNA010000007.1:0-28669 GCA_964445895.1 uncultured Saprospiraceae bacterium
CGAATTAAATAAACTTCGATTCTTGAACCAGCAGATTTTGGTTTCATTTTGTGCTTTGAAAATCCGATTTATGTTGATATAATGAGGATTTTCAAAGTGCAAAATGAGCGCAAAAGATGCCTTCAAGAATCGAAGGTTATTTAGTTCGCGTTCCTAATACTATTATTTCTCTATCATATCCAATGCCACATCCACAATCATATCCTCTTGCCCACCGACCATTTTACGCTTTCCTAATTCCTGTAAAATAGCGCGCGTATCTAATCCATATCGCTTTGCTGCTCTTTCAGAATGTAACAAAAAGCTCGAATAAACGCCTGCATATCCTAAAGAAAGAGTCTCTCTATCTACTTGTACCGGACGTGTTTGCAGCGGCCGAATGATATCATCTGCCAAGTCCATCAATTGAAATAAATCGCAATTGGGATGCACATCCATCTTTTTTAAACAAGCAATCAATACCTCTAACGGCGCATTTCCAGCCCCTGCACCCATGCCCGCCAACGAAGCGTCAATTCGATTTGCACCGTGCTGATAAGCAACAACACTATTCGCCACGCCAAGTGATAAATTATGATGACAATGAATCCCAATTTCCGTCTCTGGCTTCAAAATATCTCGATATGCTTTTACTCGTTCAATCACATCATCCATCATCATCGCCCCTGCCGAATCGGTGATATAAACGCAATCCGCGCCATAGCTTTCCATCAATTTAGCTTGTGCTGCCAATTTTTTGGGTTCGTTCATATGCGCCATCATCAAAAAACCGCCAACATCCATGCCCATTTTTTTTGCTGCTTCGATGTGCTGTGCCGAAATATCTGCTTCTGTGCAGTGAGTCGCAATTCGTACCGATTCTACGCCCAAATCTCGTGCTTTTTTCAAGTCATGAATGGTCGCAATACCAGGCAATAATAGCGTCGTCAATTTCGCGTGTGTTAACTTCTCGGCAATACCGCTGAGCCATTCCCAATCTGTATTTGCGCCGAAGCCATAGTTAAAGCTACCGCCCATCAAACCATCACCGTGACTGATTTCGATGGCATCAACTTTTGCTGCGTCTAATTTCATGGCAATATCCATGACCTGTTCCTTAGTGTATTGGTGGCGAATGGCATGCATGCCGTCGCGGAGAGTTACATCCTGTATATAGAGATTCATTTTATTTTTGTTTTAATTTTTAAAGGGTAACAAGTCTATTGACAAGTCTTTCGCCTGTAGCCAACGCTGCACTTGTCATAATATCCAAATTTCCTGCATACTCTGGCAAATAATGCCCTGCCCCTCGGACCTGCAATAACACCATTGTCTTCAATCCATGTCGATGTCCCAATCCTTCGATGAACACCGGTTCATCCGCTGGAATATCTTCAAACTGAACTTCCTGATGTAAAGAATAACCTGGTACATATTTCTGAACTTCTGCGACCATTTGATGGATACTTTCACGAATTTTTTCTCGATCACCTTGTTCACTCAACGTAAAAACGGTATCTCGCATTACCACAGGCGGTTCAGCTGGATTCAAAACGATAATTGCTTTTCCTCGGTCCGCCCCTCCTACTTTTTCGATGGCTTCGGCGGTTGTTTCCGTGAACTCATCAATGTTGGCACGCGTACCTGGACCCGCAGATTTACTAGCGATAGAGGCTACAATTTCACCATAATGAACCTTTGCCACTCGATTGACTGCTGCCACCATTGGTATCGTCGCTTGACCGCCGCACGTGACCATATTTACATTCTTGACATCCATATTGGAATCAAAATTGACTGGCGGAATTAAGTATGGTCCTATTGCTGCAGGTGTCAAATCAATGATTCGTTTGTCTGGATATTGCTGTACATATTTCCAATTGTACAAATGCGCTTTAGCGGAAGTGGCATCAAAAACAATTTTGATGTCTTTCCATTCGGGCATTTCAATAAGTCCAGTTACGCCCTCATGCGTCGTCGCAACGCCCATTCGTTTTGCCCGTGCCAACCCATCTGAAGTTGGGTCAATACCAACCATGACCGACATTTCTAAAATATCGGAAGTGCGGAGGATTTTTATCATAAGGTCTGTGCCGATATTGCCGGGCCCAATGATGGCTACTTTTGTTTTTTGCATTGATTTAGATTCTAATATGTTATTTTTTACAAACTCTCTAACCCCTCATTTTTTCCTTTGCAAACCGAGAGGTGCATATAGTAAAATTAGCCTGAAATACGATGATTTTGCAACGCAGTTCATATAATAATTCGACATTATTCTCATTCTGCAAAATTAACTAAAACTTCCCCTAATCCTTCAAACTCTGCCCGAAAGGAATCCCCTGCTTCAACACTCACCATCGGACCCAACGCGCCCGTCAAAATTAAATCTCCTGCGCGCATCGGCTTTCCTAATTCCACCATCGTTTGTGCCAACCATAGCATTGCATTTATGGGAGACCCAAGACAGGAACTGCCTTTGCCTTGGCTGACTTTTTCGCCATTTTTGTACATGGTCATGCCGCAGTTGACCATGTCCAAATTTTCCAACCGAACAGGCTTATGCCCCACCACAAAATGACTCGCTGACGCATTATCCGCAATCGTATCAGTGATGCGAATATTCCAACCTTCGATACGGCTGCCCACGATTTCAATGGAAGCCAACGCATAATCAATGGCCGAAATCACATCTACAGAAGTGAGAGATGTAGCGGTTAAGTCTTTACCTAAAACAAAAGCAATTTCTGCTTCTGCTTTGGGCTGCATGAGCTTTTTAACAGAAAGTTCTCCATTATTTAAGATTTCAGTATCAGCCCATAACATTCCAAAATCGGGTTGATTCACCCCTAATTGCTTTTGTACAGCAGGTGAAGTTAAGCCAATTTTTCGACCAACAATTCTACCGCCATTGGCAATACGCATTGCCGTATTTATTTCTTGAATGGCGTATGCTTTTTCTAAGTCTGTTTCGCCGATTAAATCACGAACGGGGGCACAAGTGATGCCTTTTTGGGCAGCTTCACGCAAGCGCTTTGCGGCGGATTCTATGTTTCTTTTTGACATTGTTTTATTGAATTTAAAAAAATCAAAGTCAAAATAAGAAATAAAAATTCACAGTATACTGGTACTTCGATTATTATTTCAAAATTTATTAAAACAGCATAAATGTTTGGCAACAAAATTGCTTAACATTTTACATAGAGAATAAGACTAATAAAAAAGCCTATCCAAGACTTAGAACTCGCAATAAAAGTACAAACACTACCTCTGTTAAATTAAATTTAATTAAGGGAATAGGAAGTCAATCTCCTGATTCCTACATGATTCGGCTAAGTGATTCTTCCATTCATTAATCTTTTTTAGAAGAAGACTTTGTGTTGCTGAGTTTACTATTAATATTCGTACCATGAGCAGTTTTCCAGTAAGTTCTGTTAATTATCTAACTCAGATTTTTTTTCAAAAAAATGTCTTTAACACAGGCAGGCTAATTTTGGCTGTGTTTTTTTGTTTTTGCACTGTTGGAATTTTTGCCAATACTCCTCCACCTATTTTGATGGAAATCTGCGACAATGAAATCGATGACGACGGGGACGGACTCATTGATTGTTTTGATCCTGACTGTGCAGGTGCAAATAATTGTGATGGATTTTATTATTCAAGCGGCGATGCAAGTGTAGACCCTTGTCAGTTTATCCCACCAGTGAACGTAGATTTTGAAATAGAGTTGGTTTTTCAAACAGATCATCTCACTTATCCGATAGATCAACGATGTGGTTCTTTCGTAGGAGACATGGATGGTGATGGGATTCCAGAAATTGTTAGTAAAGATCCTAGTCCTTCAAGAATTCATATTTTTAATGGTGTCGATGGAACGATTAAGCAGTCAATTGTTGCTAATACGAATCATCCATTTACTCAAGTGGCAATAGCAGATGTTGATAGAAATGGATTGGGAGATATGTTTATGGTAGACAATGCCCGAAGTTTGGTTCGATATGAATATGGAAACGCGAACCGAGTTTATCAATCAGGGGCTGGTTTAGTTGGAAACTCAAATCAAGCTTCCCCTCAGATTGCAGATTTTAATCACGATGGTATTCCTGAAGTGTATGTCGGAAATACTATTTTTAATTCCATTAATGGTACAAGATTGGTCGTTGGGACAGGAAATACAGGTCAATCCGTTGGTTCGTCCTCTAGTAATGGCGATAGATTTGGACTGGCTTACGATGTTTTTGAAGTTGGAGATAGCAAACCTGGAGGCGGCACTTTTGGTGCAGAAGCCGCTGGTTTAGAACTCATAGTCGGTAATCAAGTTTATACTGTTGAATTAGGAAATGGAACAGTAGATAATGGTACAATGACTTTAGCTTCTGAGATAACTGGAACTAATATTCGAGATGGTTTTACTAGTATCGGTGATTTGGATGGTGATGGTTTGATTGACGCAATTATTGTAGCCGCTGGAAAAATTTATGCTTGGAATCCTCGAACTCAAACACAGATTGGTTCTACTTACGACATTCCAAATACTACTTCTGGTGGTCGTATTAATGTTGGGGATTTTGATAATGATGGTATGGTCGAAATTGGTACTGCAGGAAGAAATCTTTATGTTGTATTAGAGTACGTGCCCGCTAGCAATACCCTTCAAGTCAAATGGCAAAAAACAGGTTTGGATGATGGTTCACAACGAACAGGAAGTACCTTATTTGATTTTGAGGGCGATGGTAAAAAGGAAGTAGTGTATTCAGAAGAAGCTTCTTTATTCATATTAGATGGTACGGATGGTACAGAATTATTGAAAATACCTGCTGAAGCGGGTACACGAACAGAATATCCGTTGGTGGCAGATGTCAATAATGACGGTGCAGCCGAGATTATTATTACAGCTCAAAATGGAAATGGCCCAGGTTTTAGTGGAAGTGGTTACATCCAAGTGTATCGGGCGCTAACTTCTCCTTGGGTTTCTGCTCGTCCAGTTTGGAACCAGCATGGTTATTTTGTTGCCAATATCAATGATGATTTGACCGTCCCGCTAACTCAGCAAGATATTTTACATCCTTCTTTTAACAACACTTTTAATGGTTTTTTGACGCAATCGACTATTCTTTTGAGTGGTGGTGTACCTGCTTTTGCGGCGGCGGATGCAGAAATTGATATTTTAGGAGTCGATATTGTTCAGTGTCCTGATGCGCTTGAAATCAATATGGATATTAGCAATGTTGGGGATGAAATTCTACCTAGTTCGACCCCGATTTCTTTTTATGATGGTGATCCTACTACAGGTATGCCTAATTTGTTAGCAACGACGACGATTGGAAATGATGTTGCAGCGGGCGGGATAGAAAATTTTACTTACGATTTAGACATTTCTGGATTGAGTACGCCAATTGATGTTTTTGCAGTTGTCAATGATCCTGGCTTTGCTATAGCAGATTTACCATATGATTTTGACACAGATTTTCCCGTTACTGGAACTGGAGAGTGTGATTTTTCTAACAATATGGCTTCTTTTTTAGATATTGAATGTCTCGAAATTTGCAACGACGATATTGATAATGATGGCAATGGTTTAGCCGATGAACCCAACATTACAGCTCCAGAAATAGAAGGTTGTAGCAATCAAACGCTAGCTCAAATGACCGTCAATATAGCGGGGGGGACGTGGAGTGTTGTTTCCAGTATTGGAACAACTGTAGACCAAAATGGCGTGGTTACTTTAGGCACAAATCACAGCCCTACTGCCGTTGATGACCTTATTATTTACGATGCCCTACCCTGCCCTGATACAATTATTGTTTCTACTTTTGATAATGAAAACCCAGATATTACTTGTCCTGGCAATCAAAATATTGTTGCGGATGCTAGTTGTCAAGCGGCATTGACTGATTTTACGGCAAGCGCGATTATTTCAGATAATTGTAGCGATAATCCAGATGTTGCGGTTGTTCAAAGTCCTGTTGCCGGAACAGTGCTAAATATGGGCGTGACCGCAATTACCTTGACGGCAACCGATGAGGCGGGCAATACGATGGATTGTACTTTTAACATCACCGTTACCGACGCAACTGATCCGACGATTACTTGTCCGACTGACCCAACAGAGATGGTGGATGCAGGTTGTGATTTCAGTTTAGCGGATTATACTGGTATGGCGACAACGATGGATAATTGTACTACTCCGGCTAGTATTTCTGTTTCTCAATCGCCTCCTGCGGGTACAACGGTTAGTGGAAATGGCAATCAACAATTGGTACAATTGACCGCTGATGATGGCAACGGAAATACCGCAAGTTGCTCATTTACGGTCACTTTGGAAGATACAATCGACCCAATGATTACTTGTCCAACTGACCAAGACATTGATGTCGATGCGATGTGTCAAATTACTTTGGGCAGCTATGAAAGTGCAGCGTCTATCATGGATAATTGTACTGTTCCTGCGAGTATTTCAGTTACCCAAAGCCCTGCCGCAGGTCTTGTTTTGACGGGCGATGGTACGGTTCAAATTGTGACCTTGACTGCCGATGATGGCAACGGAAACACAGCTAACTGTACTTTTAATGTAACCTTAAATGATAATACCAACCCAACAATTGCTTGTCCTGCTGCGCAAAATTTAACCTTAGATGCGAGTTGTAATGTAACTGCCCCAGATTTTACCACAAATGCAGTCGTTATGGATAATTGTACCGCTGCGGCAACGATTACGATTACACAAAGCCCAGCTATTGGTGCAACGCTTTCTGGTGCAAATAATATTGAAACCATTACGTTGACCGCTGATGATGGCAATGGAAATACGTTAAGTTGTGATTTCACCGTTACTTTACTGGATACGGAAAATCCGATGATTACCTGTCCTGCCAATGTCGATTTAAATTTAAATGGTAGCTGTGAGTTGATGTTGCCAGATTATACGAATGCCACTGTCTCTGATAATTGTACCGCTGCTGGAATGATTATGGTTTCCCAGAATCCAACTGCTGGAACACTTCTATCTGGTCATAATATGTCGCAAACGATTACCCTTACGGCAAATGATGGTAACGGAAACACTCAAGATTGTACCTTCACCGTGACGACGATGGATATGGAAGATCCAACGATTATTTGTCCGACAACTCAGGTTTTAGAAGTAGATAATGTTTGTACAGTGCCTTTACCAGACTACACTTCGCAAGCCACAATTGATGATAATTGCACGGATAATGCAAGTTTAATCGTTACTCAAAATCCCCCAGCTGGTACAATGGTTAGCGGACCAAATACGACCGTTAATGTAATTTTGACCATCACTGATGCTGCTGGAAATAGTGAAATGTGTAACTTCGACGTCAATCTTCAGGACTCTGCCAATCCAAGCATTACTTGTCCTGGTAATCAGGATATTATCGCTGATGCCACTTGTATGGAAACGATATTGGATTATACGACTTCCGCCAATGTGACTAACAACTGTATGATGGGAACGGGCGTAACGGTGACGCAAATGCCTGTTTCAGGAACGGTTTTGAATGTATTGAATACTGCCGTAATCGTAACATTGACTGCAACGGAAACAGCAAGTGGTAATATGGCAAATTGTACCTTTTCGGTAACTTTAGTAGACGAGACCCCACCAACGATTGCCTGTCCTGCCAACGCGACAGAAATTTTAGATAATAATTGTGATTTCACGATTCCAGATTATACTACATTGGCGACGGCAAATGATAATTGCGAAGCCGTGACTGCCCCTGTGATTACTCAAAGCCCTGCAATCGGAACGATTATTTCTGGCGAAGGCACGATAGAAACCATCACATTGACAGCAACGGACGGTTCTGGAAACATGACGCAATGTACCTTCGATATTACCTTGGATGACAATGAAGACCCAATGCTGACTTGTCCGACCAATCAGACGGTTTTTGCAGACGGCAGTTGTGAGGGCGTTGTTCCCAATTATTTGACAACATTGACTTTATCAGATAATTGTATTGAAAATCCAGACTTAGTTTTAACTCAAAATGCACCTGAAGGAACCATTTTAATGGGACATAATGCTGTTGAAAATATTACCATTACCGCTGATGATGGCAATGGAAATATTGCCACTTGCCAATTCACGGTGACCTTAATTGATAATACTTTACCGACAATTGGCTGTCCAGGTGACCAAATGCTAATCGCGGATGCCGGTTGTCAAAATGTATTACCTGATTATTCTGGAATGTCTGTTTTAAGTGATAATTGTACACAAAATTCAGCTATTACTGTTACTCAAATGCCCGCTGCCGGAACCGTTTTGATGAATCACAACGATATGGAAACGGTGACCTTAACCGCCGATGATGGCAACGGAAATACCGCTACCTGTCAGTTTGTAGTGACTTTAGAAGACAATAATATCCCAAGTATTACCTGCCCTGCTGACCTGACAACCAATGTGGACGCTGCTTGCGAAATCGCCCTTGCCGACTATACCACTGCTGCCCTTGTCAGTGATAATTGTACACCTGCGGGAACAATTATGGTTACACAAATGCCTACCCCAACAACCATTATTACAGGACATGCAACGATTGAAACGGTCACCTTGACTGCTAATGATGGCAATGGAAATATTGTTTCGTGTAATTTTAATGTGTTTTTGATTGACCCAATTAATCCAATGATTACCTGCCCGTCAGATGTGACCGTTGATGTAGATGGCAGTTGCGAAATTGCGTTGGCAGATTATACCAATGCAGCTACCGTTTCAGATAATTGTACGGCGATGACTGATGTTTTAATCACCTCATCTCCAACGGCGGGCACAATATTGACAGGTCATAATTTTATGCAAACGGTGACTTTGACTGCCGATGATGGGAATGGAAATACCGAAACGTGTACTTTTGCGGTTACGTTAAATGACGCGACCAATCCAACTATCACCTGCCCTGCCAATCAAGACTTAGTTTTAAATAACGACTGTGAAGCAATATTGCCAGATTTCACGAGTGCAGCAGTTATTGCCGATAATTGTACGGCTGCAAATACTATTGTTGTTACACAAATGCCTGTTGCTACTACTATCTTAAATAGCGGCGTGAACAGTATGCCAACCGTCACCTTAACTGCCGATGATGGCAATGGAAATACCGAAACCTGTCAATTCATGGTGACTTTGGTGGATGAAACGAATCCTGTTATTACGTGTCCAGCTGGTCAGTTGAAAAACGTAAATGCAACTTGTGAATACACCGTCGAAGATTTTACCAGTCTGGCGACAATTTCTGACAATTGTGAACCCAATGCAACTATTTCGCTAAGTCAAACACCAGCCGTCGGCACTATTTTAACAGGACATAATGTAGTGACAGTCGTGACTTTGACTGCTACCGATGCCTCAGGAAATATGATGACTTGCGATTTTAATTTAACAATAGAAGACAATACGAATCCAACCATTACTTGCCCTGCGGATAAAATTTTAGACTTAAACGCAGACTGTGAGTTTGTTTTAAAAGATTATACCACAGATGCGACCGTGATGGACAATTGTACCGCTGCGGGTGCGATTTCTATTACTCAAAATGCACCATTAGGCACAATTCTAAGTGGTGTCGGAACAACCGATATTGTGACTTTGACCGCCGATGATGGTAATGGTAATTTTGCCGATTGTACCTTCATGATTACGCTGCAAGATGCGACCGACCCAACCATTATTTGCCCTGATAATCAAACGATTAATGTCGATGATATTTGTGAAGTCCCATTGCCAGATTATACAAGTAGTGCAATAGTGATGGACAATTGTACGGCAATTGGTACTATTGCCATTACTCAAAATCCTGCACCAAATACGATGTACAGCGGTCCCGGGACTGTTATCAATGTTACTTTGACGGCGGATGATGGCAACGGTAATACGATGGATTGTCAATTTGACGTGACTTTAGTTGATATGACCGAACCATCGTTGACTTGCCCAAGTGACCAAAATTTAATGACGGACGCGAAATGTGAAGTCATTTTACCAGATTACACCATGGCAGCAACAACGACGAATAATTGTATGATGGGTTCTGGAATTGTTGTCGTGCAAACGCCCTTAGCTGGAACCGTTTTGAGTGGACATGGAACAGTACAAACGGTGACTTTAACCGCTGTTGACAATAGTGGCAATACCGTTTCTTGTGATTTTGAGGTAACTTTAATAGATGCGATTGACCCCGATTTTGCTTGTCCTGCCGATGTTACTGTCAACGTAGGAACGAACTGTGAAGCCACAATTGGCGATTACGCCTCTACCCTACTCGTTTCTGATAATTGCGCCGCAACCACCGATATTTTGGTAACACAATCGCCTGTTGCTGGAACAGATATTATCGGAAACAACATCACACAAGTTGTCACCTTAACGGCTAACGACGGCAATGGGAATATCGATAATTGCACCTTTTTATTAACTACCAACGATGCGACAATTCCAGCCTTGGTTTGTCCAGTTGATCAAAATATCGACGTGGATGCCAACTGTATGGCAAGCATTGCAGATTATGCGTCAACAGCAGATGTAACGGACAATTGTACTGCTACGGGTAATATTTCTATGTCTCAAAACCCACTTCCAGGCACTGTTTTAAATGGTGCGGGAACAATGCAAACCATTACTTTGACCGCCGATGATGGTAATGGAAATTCAGCAAATTGTAGCTTTAATTTAACCATCAACGACGTTGACAAACCTTCCATTATTTGTCCTGCCAGTCAAAATATTTTAACGGATGCGAATTGCGAAGCCGTGATTCCTGATTTTTCAAATATGACAACAGTGGAAGACAATTGTTCTGCCATTGCTAACATTACCATTAGTCAAATGCCAGCAATGGGCACTGTTTTAAATGGACACAATACCGTGCAAACCATTACCATGACTGCAACTGATGAAAGCGGAAATGAAGAGACTTGTACTTTTGATTTGACAGTGAAAGACGAAACTAATCCAGAGATTATTTGTCCAGCAAATCAAATAGTAGAAGTGGATGTCAACTGCGAAATCAATTTGGCAGATTATACCGGAGATGCTACAGTTAATGACAATTGCGCGGCAATAACGACCATTTCAACGACTCAGTCTCCTGCAATCGGAACAACAATTTCAACTGCAAATACCGTTCAGGTTGTCACTTTAACAGCAGACGATGGCAATGGAAATACAACTCAATGTACTTTCAATGTTACGCTACAAGACAATATTGACCCAATGTTGACTTGTCCGACCAATCAAGATGTTTTCTTGGATGGAAGCTGTGAGGCGATGTTGCCTAATTATACAAATTTAGTTGCGGTTAGCGATAATTGCACCGCTTTGAATAGCATTGCGATAAGCCAAATCCCTGCACCAAATACTATATTTACAGGTGATGAAACCATGCAAACCGTGACGTTGACGGCAGATGATGGCAATGGAAATATGACTCAATGTAGCTTCGAGGTTACTTTTCAAGATAATACGACACCAGAATTAACTTGTCCGGGCAATCAAACACTTAGTGTTGACGACGACTGTCCAATTCCGTTGCCAGACTATACCAGTTCGGTGGTTTTAACCGATAATTGTTCTGACAATACGGCAATCATCCTGACGCAAGTTCCAGCTATTGGAACCATTATCATGGGCGATGGAACGACTACTTCGGTGACAGTAACGGCCGATGATGGCAATGGAAATATTTCAAATTGTACGCTGACTGTAACGTTGGAAGATTCGAGTTTACCACAAATTACTTGCCCCGGGGCACAAACGATTAACCCGAATGCGACTTGCGAAGCAACCATTCCAAATTATACCACTCAGGCAACGATTTCTAATAATTGTGAAGTTGCCCCGAATGGAATTTTAGTTACCCAAATGCCTGTTGCAGGGACTGTTTTGACAGGGCATAATACTGTGCAAACGATAACTTTAACGGCAGATGATGGCAATGGAAATATGGTGACTTGTGATTTTCAGGTAAGCGTTATTGACAATACGCCGCCTGCTTTGACTTGTCCACCGAATGAAAATATTGTCCTTGACGGAAATTGCGAATACGCGGTTGCAGACTTCACCGGAAATGCTACAACTAGTGACAACTGTACTGCTGACGCCATGATTTCAGTCACACAAAACCCTCTGGTTAATACCATAATTTCAGGACACAATACTGTGCAAACCATTACCTTAACTGCTGATGATGGAAAAGGAAATACTACGCAGTGCACGTTCCAATTGACCTTAAAAGACGAAACAAACCCGATGATTACTTGTCCTGTTGATGCGACAATTGAGGTAGATGATAATTGTGAAATTATTTTAGCAGACTATACCAACGATGCGGCCGTTAGCGATAATTGTACCGCTGATGCTGCAATTTCGACGACTCAAAACCCAGCGGCTGGAACAATTTATGCAAATGATGGTACGACTCAAATCGTGACCTTAACCGCCGATGATGGCAATGGAAATACCGAAACTTGCCAGTTGACTATTACGCTAAATGACACGACGAATCCAACGTTAACTTGTCCGACTGATGTTACGATTGATGTGGATGCAAACTGTGAATTTGTTTTAGAAAACTATCTAAATCAAGCCGTATTTGCAGATAATTGTACACCAAATGGCAGCTTGATGACGACACAAATGCCCGTTGCAGGGACGACTATTGCTGGTCATAATTTTGTGCAAAACGTCGTTTTAACCATTGATGACAATAATGGAAATGTTTCCACTTGCGATTTTGACATTACTTTAAATGATGAAATTACGCCAACTATCACTTGTCCAGCCAATGAAAATCTAATCGTAGATGTCAATTGTCAAACGACGATTCCAGATTATACAACGGCAGCAACGACAATGGATAATTGTACCATTCCAACCACGATTACGGTGACGCAATCGCCAATTTCTGGTACTGTCTTGAGTGGTCACAATACGCCGCAAATCATTACTTTAATTGCCGATGATGGCAATGGAAATACCATGGATTGTCAATTTTTGGTAACGGTCAAAGATGAAACCGACCCGATGTTGACTTGCCCTGCTGACCAAACGATTGATGTGGATGGCAATTGTGATTTGGCAATTCCGAATTTCATTGGACAAGCCATTTTTAGTGACAATTGTACCGATATTCCGGATTTGACAACGACCCAGGTTCCAACTGCGGGCACTATTTTAAATGGAGAAAATACCATGCAAACCATCACCATCACTGTAAATGATGGCAATGGAAACAGCAGCGTGTGCGACTTGATTTTGACTTTAAATGATAATAATAATCCAACGATAATGTGTCCGTCGGATGTGACAATTGCCTTGGATGACAATTGTGAAACGGATATTTTAGACTATACAGATGATGTGATTATTGCGGATAATTGTACGGATGCAACGTCAATTACTTTAACGCAAAGCCCAGCAATTGGTACAACGATTACGGGTCATAATTTTATGCAAATCGTGACCGTCACCGCTGATGATGGCAATGGAAATACGCAAAACTGTATCTTTCAAATAACTTTATTAGACGACACCAACCCGCAAGTGGTTTGTCCAGCCGACGCGACGATTGACGTAGATGCAGCTTGTGAAATTATTTTAAATGATTACATTTCGACTACATTTATAAATGATAACTGTACGGATAATGTGGATTTAACCATTGTACAAACACCTGCTGCGGGGACAGTTTTGACAGGGCATGACTTTACTCAAATTGTCACAATTACCGCTGATGACGGCAATGGAAATATGGCAAGCTGTGATTTGACCGTCACCTTAAATGACGCAATTTTACCAACCATCACTTGCCCGCCTGCCGTAACAATTGCCGTTGATGCCGCTTGTGAAATTACCTTAGCAGACTATACTAACGATGCGACAACGGACGACAACTGTACGGATATGGCAGCGATTTTGACGACACAAATGCCCGTTGCAGGAACAATCTTAAGTGGAGACGATGTAACACAGACCGTAACGCTGACGGCTGATGATGGCAATGGAAATACCGAAACTTGCCAATTTGTGGTTACATTAAATGATGAAACCAATCCGTCTATCACTTGTCCGAACAACCAGATTATTAGTGTAGATGATACTTGCGACACGCCTTTGGAAGACTACACAGACGCGGCAGATATAGAAGATAATTGTACTGCTGGAACGATGATTTTGGTGACACAAGTCCCAGCACCAAATACAAATTTATCAGGCCCCGGCACAACACAAACGGTAACGTTAACGGCTGATGACGGCAATGGAAATACTGCACAATGTTCTTTTATTTTGAGCTTGCAAGATACTTCCGAACCCTCTATTACTTGTCCTGGAGACCAAATTGTAACAGTTGATGCCGCTTGCGAAATAATTTTATTGGACTACACCAATCAGGTGACGGTTTCCAATGATTGTGCGGCGACGAGTACGGTGACGCTTTCTCAACTTCCGGTGGCAACAACTGTTTTAACGGGACATAACTTTACTCAAACGGTGGTGATTACGGCTGATGATGGCAATGGCAATACTTCCAATTGTGCATTTAGTGTAATGTTGAATGATGAAATTGACCCGATGTTGACTTGTCCAACTGACCAAATTTTAGAGGTCAATGCAACTTGTGAATTGGCTGTTCCTGATTTCACCAATATGGCAACGGCTACTGATAATTGCGCGACAACTTCAATGATTTCAATAACGCAAGATATTCCTGTCGGAACAATTTTGACTGGTCACAATACCATGCAGGTTGTAACGCTTACCGCAAATGATGGCAACGGCAATACGACTCAATGCAGCTTTAATTTGACTTTAAATGACGCAACCCAACCGATGATAACTTGCCCTGCTGATTTGACGCTGCAAGTGGATGCGGTTTGTGAAATTACGCTAACCGACTATACCAATGTCCTTGTGGCGGACAATTGTACGACACCGACAGCTATTTCAGTTTCACAATTGCCACCCGCAGGAACAGTTTTATCGGGACACAACACCACGCAAAATATAGTTCTGACCGCCGATGATGGCAATGGAAATACCCGACAATGCTTATTTTTGGTAACGTTAGAAGACGTATCGCTTCCGAGTGTGACTTGTCCGACTGATGTGACGATTGATGTGGACGCCAATTGTGAAGTAGCAATTTTGGATTATACAGGGGTGACTGTTGCGGATAATTGTACGGATGAAATGGATATTTTGGTGACTCAAATGCCAGTTGCGAATACCATTTTGACCGGGCATAATGTTACTCAAATAGTGACTTTAACTGCCGATGATGGCAATGGAAATATAGAAAATTGTAGTTTTGAAATTACTTTAAATGACGCAACTCAGCCAACGATTACCTGTCCACCAAATCAGGATTTAATCGTAGATGGGGTTTGTGAAATTTCATTACCCGATTTTACCGCATCAACAACAACGACGGACAATTGTACCGATTCTGCAACGATTGTTTTAACGCAAATACCACTTGCAGAAACGATTTTGAGTGGTCACAATACGACTCAAATTGTCACTGTTACTGCTGATGATGGCAATGGAAATACGCGCCAATGTAACTTTACGGTAACGTTGCAAGATGACCAAATTGCGACGGTAACTTGTCCGGCTGACCAGGTTTTGACGGTAGATGCAAGTTGTGAAATTAGTGTGCCGGATTTTAGAAATATGGCATCGGTTGTGGACAATTGCACCAATGCAGCGGATTTCATTATTACCCAAGATGCGCCTGCGGGCACTGTTTTGACAGGAGACAATACTTCTCAAACGGTCACTTTAACTTTTGACGATACCAACGGAAATGTGACAACTTGTGATTTTCAAATAACTTTAGAGGATATTTCAAAACCTGAAATCACTTGTCCGACCAATCAAAATATAACGCTGAATGATGCTTGTGAAACAGCAATCGGAGATTATACCAACGATGCAATAATTAGTGATAATTGTACTGCCGATGCTGCCATTATAGTAACTCAGATGCCTGCTATTGCAACCATTTTAAGCGGTCACAATACGACTCAGACGATTACGCTAACCGCCGATGATGGCAATGGAAACACAGAAATGTGTACTTTCGTTTTGACGCTTCTCGACGAAACAGACCCCGTAATTGCTTGTCCAACCAATCAAACTTTATTAGTTGACGACAATTGTGAATTGATGATTGCCGACTATACTAGTGTGGCGACGGCTACCGATAATTGTGCGATGACTACGGTAACCATTACTCAAAACCCTGTAGCCAATACCATAATCAGTGGTCACAATACGACTCAATTGGTCACAATGACTGCCGATGATGGCAATGGAAATATTGTGCAATGTTCGTTCAGCATTACCTTGAATGACCAAATTGACCCGATGATTGTCTGTCCTACAGATGCGACATTAGAAGTGGATGCAAATTGTGAAATTCAATTGCCGGACTATACAGGTAGCGCGACAATTTCAGATAATTGTACACCGATTGCCAATATATTGGTAACTCAATCTCCAGCAGCGAATACTATTTTTGCTAACGAAAATACGATGCAAATTGTAACGCTGACCGCCGATGATGGCAATGGAAATACGGCAACTTGTACTTTTAACATCACCTTAGATGACGTTACTCCAGCTAATTTGACTTGTCCGGTTAATCAAGTTCTGAGTGTAGATGATGAGTGTGAAATTCAGTTACCCGATTATCGAGGCAATGCTTCGGCAACTGATAATTGCATAGCTGAGACAGACATTGTTTTGACCCAAAATCCACTACCAGGTACATTGGTTAGTGGTCCGGGAACATCCGAAACCGTGACGATTACCGCCGATGATGGCAATGGAAATACCATTAGCTGTACCTTTATTGTACAATTACAAGACAATACTTTACCGACGATTACCTGCCCGGCTGACCAAGTTGTGGACTTGGATGCAGCTTGCGAAACGCAATTGGAAGATTATACCGACGATACAATTTTTGCTAATGAATGTAGTGGTGGCGCGACGATTACTTTGACGCAAATGCCTGCAATTGGGACGCTGTTAAGTGGTCACAACCAATTCACATTGGTAACGATTACTGCTGATGATGGTAACGGCAATACGTCAACATGTAATTTCAATGTGCAAACAGATGACGCGACGCCGCCGAGTTTGATTTGCCCTGTTGAGATGTTGATTGATTTGGATGCAGCTTGTGAATATATTTTACCTGACTTTACCAATGCGGCGACGGCGGATAATTGTGCGATGACTGCTGATATTTTAGTAACGCAATCGCCTGTTGCCAATACAATTTTGACTGGCCACCAAACGGTACAAACGGTGACGTTGACTGCTGATGACGGCAATGGAAATACCACCCAATGTACTTTCGATATTACCGTTCAGGATGTGACCGACCCAATGATTGCTTGCCCTGTTGCGCAAACTTTGACCGTCGATTCGGGTTGTGAAGCCATAATTCCAAATTACATTTCACAAGCCACCGTTAGTGATAATTGTACCGCAGCTAATGCGATTTCAATAACGCAAGTGGCGCCTGCTGGAACTATTTTGACCGGACACAATACCATGCAAACGGTGACCTTGACTGCCGATGATGGCAATGGAAACACGGCGAGTTGTACCATTAATTTGACTTTGGATGATGCGACACCACCTGTGATTATTTGCCCGTCTGACTTAGTTTTATTGGCAAATGAAAATTGTGAAGCTACTATTTCAAATTATACTTCACAAGCTACCGTTTCTGATAATTGTGCGGTTGTCAGCGCTATTTCGATTACTCAAATGCCGGCTGGAGGTACTATTCTAATGGGTCAAAATGATTCAGAAGTAGTCACTTTGACAGCGGATGATGGCAACGGGAATACAACTAATTGTAGCTTTACGGTAACCTTAAAAGATGAAACCGACCCAACAATTACTTGTGTACCAAATCAAACTTTAGTTGTAGATGGCAATTGTGAAATTGTTATTCCAGACTATCGAAATCAAGCAGTAGTAGACGATAATTGTACGATGAATGCCGCTTTAATATTGACGCAAAGTCCAACTGCTGGAACGGTATTAAGTGGTCACAATACGCAACAAACGATTACGTTGACCGTCAATGATGGCAATGGAAACTCAGCACAATGCAATTTTGTTTTGACATTGGAAGATGAGGAAAATCCGACTATTGTTTGTCCAACGAATCCAGTTTTAATGGTGAATGACGTTTGTGAAATAACGTTGGCTGATTATACCAATGATGCAACGGTCAACGATAATTGTACTGCCGATAATCAAATTGTTATCACGCAAATGCCCGCAATTGGAACAATTTTTAGTGGACATGGCACCACTCAAATAATTACCTTGACGGCAAATGATGGCAACGGCAACACCGAGAGTTGCATTTTCACAATTGAATTAACAGACAATACGCAGCCTGAAATCACTTGTCCAACTAATCAGACGTTGAGTGTCGATGATTTGTGTCCAATTAATTTGCCGGATTACACAGCGGCCACTGTTAGCGACAATTGTACTGCTTCTACAAATATCATAACGAATCAAACACCCGCTGCGGGCACTGTTTTGAGTGGTCCAGGTACGGTTGAAACCGTAACGTTGATTGCCGATGATGGCAACGGCAACACGATAAGTTGTGATTTTACGGTCACATTAGAAGACAATACTTTGCCGACCTTGACGTGTCCGGGCGATATGACGATGGAGGTCGATGCAGTTTGTGAATACACGTTGACTGATTTTACCAATATGGTGAATTTGGATAACCAATGTGGCGCAACGGGAACGGTAACGCTTTCGCAAATGCCAACTGCCGGAACGACGATTGCAACGCATAATTTTATGCAAACCGTTACCATTACCGCTGATGATGGCAATGGCAATACGATTGATTGTTCGTTTAATATTGTTTTAAATGATGTGACTAATCCGACAATTACTTGCCCGATGGATATTACCGTTCAACTTGATGCAGTTTGTGAATATGCGTTGGCTGATTTTACAAATATGGCGATTGTGGATGATAATTGTACGACTGCGGCAAATATTTCAACGACACAATTGCCTGCGAGTGGCACTATTTTAACGGGACATAACAATACGCAAATCGTGACGCTGACGGCTAACGATGGCAACGGAAATATGGAAAGTTGCGACTTTGTTTTGACTTTGGAAGATGTGGTTGCACCAGGCATTACTTGCCCGAATGACGTGACAATTCAAGTAGATGAAAATTGCGAAATCATTTTGCAAGATTATACTTCCGCTGCGACGGTTGCTGATAATTGTACTGCTTCTGCGAATATTTTAACAACACAACTACCCGAAGCTGGATTGATTTTGACCAATCACAATACGACTCAAATCATTACTTTGACCGCCGATGATGGCAATGGAAATACGACAGACTGTACATTGACGGTGACGTTGGATGATGACACGCCGCCGATGATTACGTGTATTAGCAACCAAACGATAAACCTGGATGCGAACTGTCAGACCTTCGTGGCTGATTATACTTCGGTGGTTTCGATTAGTGATAATTGTACTTCGCAAAACGATATTGTATTGACACAAACGCCTCTTGCTAATACCATTTTGACGGGTCACAACACGACCCAAATTATTACAGTAATGGCAGATGATGGCAATGGCAATACTGCCAATTGCACCTTTGAAATTACTTTACAAGATGTCACCGACCCACTGATTTTCTGCCCAACAGATAAAATGATTTCCGTTGATGAAAATTGCGAAGCGGTCATTCCTGACTATACAAACGACGCCACTGTAACAGATAACTGCACAGCTGACGCAGCAATTGCAGTAACGCAAATGGCGACAGCGGGTACAATTTTGAGTGGTCACAACACCGTTCAATTTATTACCCTTACAGCAAATGACGGTAATGGAAACACAGCAAGTTGCGCATTCCAATTAACGCTAATTGACGATACAAATCCAAGTATCGTTTGTCCAGCCAATCAGGTTTTAAGTGTGGATAAGAATTGTGAAGTTATCATTCCTGATTATACTAATGTGGCGACCGTGGGCGATAATTGTACTGCCAATAATCAAATTTTGGTAACACAAATGCAGCCTGCTGGAACGATTTTAAATAATGACGGAACCATAGAAACCATCACGTTGACCGCCAATGATGGCAATGGAAATACGGCAAACTGTACCTTTACTTTAACGATTGAAGATACGACTCAACCGTTAATTGGCTGCCCTGCACCAGAAATTTTGGATGTGGATGAAAATTGCGAAATCATACTGCCTGATTATACGGGGGCGGTGATTGTTGCTGACAATTGTACGCCAGCAATGAATATTTTGATTAGTCAAAATCCTTTGCCAAATACTGTTTTTGCAGGTCATAATAATCCGCAAGTAATTACGATGACGGCTGATGATGGCAACGGAAATACGAAAACCTGCCAATTCCTAATTACATTGCGCGACGAAATTGACCCAGTTATTATCTGTCCAACCAACCAGACGGTGAATGTGGATGCGAGTTGTGAAATTTCCGTTTTGGATTATACTTCAGCGGCGACTGTTACTGATAATTGTACCGTAGCAATGGATATTTCGATAAAGCAAAGTATTCCTGCCGGAACGATTTTAATGGGAGATGATTTTACACAAAACATCATCTTGACTGCTGACGATGGCAATGGCAATACGGCATCTTGTAATTTTGACTTGACGCTACAAGACGTAACGCCACCGATGATTACCTGTCCTGCCGACGCGACAATTGATGTAGATGGCAATTGCGAAATTGTATTAGCAGATTATACCAACGCGGCTGTTTCTGATAATTGTGCGATGATGGCAGATATTGCAGTAACGCAAATGCCAGCAATCGGTACTATCTTGAATGGTGAAAATACTATGCAAACCGTAACGCTTTTGGCTGCGGATGGTAATGGAAACTTTACACAATGCACTTTTGATATTACTTTAAATGATGCGACGAATCCTACAATTGTTTGTCCGGCGAATCAAAATATTAGTGTAGATGGGAATTGTCCAATTGATTTGTCAGACTATACGATGAGCGCAATAGCAATGGATAATTGTACCGACGAAAACAATCTTTTGGTGACCCAAATGCCGCCTGCCAACACGACTTTAATGGGCAATGGCACGACACAAACCGTCACCCTGACCGCCGATGATGGCAATGGAAATACGATGGATTGTTCGTTTGTGGTGACCCTAATGGATACGACTGAACCTGTGATTCAATGTCCGTCTGATGTGGTTTTGCCAGTTGATGAAAACTGTAATTTTATCCTGCCTGATTTTACCAACGACGCAGTAGCCACTAGTGATTGTAACAGCAATAGCCAATTGACAATCACTCAGGCAGCAACGCCAAATGCCCCATACTCTGGTCACAATTCTATAATTACCGTGACATTAACGGCAATGGATGCCAATGGAAATTCATCAGATTGTATGTTTAGTGTAACTTTGAATGACGATGAAAACCCAATGATTACTTGTCCAGCTGCACAAGATATTTTTGCGGATGGAAGTTGTAATGCCACGTTGGGTGACTATACAAGTCTGGCGATAGTTGATGATAATTGTACTGCGCCTGGTAGCATTTCAGTTTCGCAAATACCGTTACCAAATTCAATCGTTTCTGATAATGGAACGGTTCAAATAGTTACGCTGACTGCCGATGATGGCAATGGAAATACAATGGACTGTCAATTTAATGTGACCGTTCAAGACAACATTCCACCGTCGATTACTTGTCCGGCGAATATTACTTTGGACTTGGATGAAAACGGTAATTTGATACTCGACGATTACACAACTGCAGTAGCGTTGATGGACAATTGTTGTACTGCTGCTGAAATGACCGTTACGCAAATGCCTATTGCCGGAACAATTCATGTGGGTGAAGGAACAGAGGTTAGCTTGACCATGACAGTAACTGATTGTGAAAATAATGTGAACGATTGTGATTTCACGATTACTCTGGATGACACCACACCACCGATGATTACCTGTCCAGGTGATGCGACCGTGAACCTGGATGGTAATTGCGAGATTTTACTCCCTGATTACACCAGTTTAGCATTGACGGCTGACAATAGTTCAACCAATATTACAGTCACACAAAATCCGCCACCACTGACGTTGGTGAGTTTACACAATACTCAGGTTATCGTTACTTTAACAGCAAATGACAATCAAGGACAGACAACCGATTGTCAATTGACGGTAGTTTTAAATGACGATACCAATCCAATGATTGTTTGTCCAACAACGCAAACCTTCCAGGTGGATGCGAATTGTAACGCCGTTTTGCCTCTACTGACAGGCATGGCAACCGTGAACGATAATTGTACGATGCCGACGGAGATTGCACTTTCGCAAAGTCCTGCTGCTGGAACGATTTTGAATGGACACGGCGAAGTTTACGAAATTTTATTAACTGCGGATGATGGCAATGGCAATGCTGGTCAATGTGTTTTCAACGTCGTTTTAGAAGATGTAACCAATCCTGTTTTGACTTGTCCAGCAGATAAAATACACGATGTAGATGCGAGTTGTGATTTTGTCATTCCAAACTACTTACCAGAATTAATGGTGGAAGATAATTGTGCAGAATTAGGTGACATGACGCTTTCGCAAATGGTCGTACCAGGCACTATTTTAAGTGGAAATGGTACAACAACGACTATTACTTTGACCGCAAATGATGGCAATGGAAACGAAGCAAGTTGTGACTTTATGGTTGAATTAAACGACCCTACTCCACCATCGATACTGTGTCCGGGCGATAAGATTTTTGAAGTGGATGGGACTTGTAGCTTCACCATTACAGACTATACTGATCAGGCTACGGTGTCAGACAATTGCGATAGTTCAGCTGATATTTTAATTACACAAAGCCCAGAAAATATAGTATTAATGGGCGATGGCACAACAGAATTGATTACGCTGACTGCGGAAGACAGTAATGGGAATACTTCTCAATGTGTCTTTAACATAACCTTAGAGGATGCAACAGACCCGACGATTGCTTTTTGTCCAGCTGACCAAAATATTGATATGACGCCTGGTACTTGTTCAGGCATTATTCCTGATTTTACCGATGATTTAATTGTCAATGAAAATTGTGGAACAGCGAATGTTTCGATTATGCAAGACCCTCCAGCAGGCACCGTTTTTGGTGATGGTGATGGCTCTACTATTATCATCAATTTCTTTGTCGATGATGGTAATGGTAATATGAGTGGATGTGATTTACGGTTAACTTTAGAAGATAATGAACCTCCAACAACAATGTGTAATGACCTTACAGTGATGTTGGATTTGAATGGAAATGCGACAATTGATGTCTCACAAATCAACAATAACAGCACCGATAATTGTGGCATTCAATCCGTAAGTATCAACCAAAATACTTTTACTTGTAATCAGGTCGGTATTCAAACTGTTGTACTGACGGTCACAGATATCAATGGCAATGCTTCGACCTGCAACGCAATGGTGACAGTAGAGGACAATAATGAACCAGTAGCAGTTTGTCAAAATATCTCAGTTGCTTTAGATGCTAATGGAAATGCGATAATTACGGGTGCGGACATTGATGGTGGTAGTAGCGATAACTGTTGCGTACAAACGTTAGATGCATTACCAAACACCTTTGATTGCTCAAATGTAGGTGCCAATATTGTGACCTTGACGGCGATTGACTGCAATGGAAATAACGCATCTTGTGAAGCAGAAGTATTTATAGATGGAACATTGGTGTTGCCCGAAATTTTCGCAGGTAGCGACACAATTGTGTGTGCAGATATGGCGATTATTGATTTGAGTACACTCGCAACGCCACCACAAGGACAAAATTTTGGAAATATCACCTGGACAACCTCTGGTACGGGAATCTTTGACTTTACCGACATTTTGCAACCAATTTATACCCCGTCAATGACCGACATTCAATCAGGTCAAGTGACGTTGACAATTACGGTTGATGGCAATGTTGGGACTTGCTCAGGCATGACAACAGATACAGATTTTGTGACGATAACTTTTGATGCTTCTGATATTGATGGAGATGGTATTTGTGATGCGGTTGATCCGTGTGACTGTATTAACTTAATTTATCTCGGAACAGACTTCAACATCCAAGACCCTTGTGCTTGCTTGAATAATGCAACAACTTTGGAGAATGGTCAATTTGATGAACTCATCACAATTCAATCAGAAACAGACTTAATTTGGACGGTTATTGCGGTCAATGGTTTATTTGAAACGAGTAGCCCCGCTCCACCTGCTGCACCAGTTTTGATTCCTATTGGTACCGTAATTCCCGAAACAGCACCAGGTTCTGAAATGTATGTATTGAATGCCATTCACGTCGATGCGATTGGATTTGAATTGACGGTACAAAATCAATTTGGTGATATTTTATCCATAGGAAATACTTGCTACTATCCAGAACCTCGCATTTTGAATTTAGAAGAAGTCTATTGTAATAATGGCGCACCACAAATTCTGGAAGGTGATGGAAGCGGTGTAGATGGAACGGGACAATTTATCATCAACGGAGAAATGACGAATGTGCTTGACCCTACAGCTTTGGGTGTCGGAACATTTACCGTCGAGTATATCTTTGATGCAGGAATTGCCACGCCGTTGGATATCAATGACCCTGGTTGTGAACAAAGTACTTTTGCGACTTTTGAAATTCAGGATGTACCTGTTTCATTAGCTTGTAACGATAATGTACAGATTTCTTTAGATGAAAATTGCGAAGGTATAGTCGTTCCTGACTTCATTCTCGAAGGGGTAGATATTTGCCTTTTTGACTTTGCAGTTGATATTTTTGACAATAATGGAAGCAGCATAGGAAATACCGTAAATAGTAGTCATATTGGACAAACATTGACGGTAGAAGTGACGCATTTAGGAACGGACAATAGCTGTTGGGGAAGTATTTCGGTAGAAGATAAACTCGCTCCGATTGTAACTTGTACCGACGTAACGATTGATTGTTTTGAAAATGCAAACACGATTCCGATGGCAATCGCAATGGACAATTGCGACCCGAATCCGACTGTCGTTTTGGTAGAAGAAATTTTGCCTGATGACTATTGCGATAATCCGATAATCGTGCAAACTTTCTTAGCGTATGATGCGCAAAACAACATTTCTGAAACTTGTCAGCAAACGATTACAATTAATCAGATTGCTGCCCCGACTTTCCCAGGCGACACGACTTGGCTGTGCAGCATTTACAATGAATTTCCAAATATTATAGAAGCTACACCGCTGACCAATGACTTGGAAACAACGGGTTCAGGTGTAGTTTTAGAAGAAGGCAGCTACTGCAACTTTAGCTATAATCACACCGACCAATTAATTGAAACTTGTGGAAATTCCTTTAAAATTTTACGAAACTGGACGGCATTGAATTGGTGCACGGGTGAATATTTTACCCAAATGCAAATCATCAAAGTAGAAGATGAAGCACCAATTATTGAAACATTGCCAACCATTGTATTGAATGCAAACATTGCCGCACAGCATCCCGATGTGTGTCGCGCAACGGGCACATTACCGGCAGCGACAGTGACGGATGTTTGTTCAGATTTTGCAGTGCAAATTTTTACACCAATTGGCAACATTCAAGGTAACGGCGGTCAGATTCCGTTGCCAGGTTTGCCACTTGGAACGCATATTATTACTTATCAAGTAATGGACGATTGTGGCAATGTAGTTGAATTAAATGTGACTGTTGAAGTGATTGACGAAATCGTTCCGACGGCAATTTGTGATGAAATAACTACTGTTTCTCTCGACAATTTCGGACAGGCAATTATTACCGCTGAAACTTTTGACGATGGGAGCCATGACAACTGTTGTTTAGATCACTTTGAAGTACGCCGTATGACGGATAATTGTGATCAGCCGAGTAATTTAATTTTCGATGAAAGCGTCGAATTTTGCTGCGCAGATATTGCTGAAGCACCGATTATGGTTGTCTTCCGTGCGGTTGATTGCAACGGCAATTTCAATGATTGTATGGTAGAAGTTTTGGTGGAAGACAAACTGGCGCCAACACTGGTTTCTTGTCCACAGAATGAGTCGATTACTTGTGATGATTATCAGGATAATTTAGCAGCAGCCTTGTTGGTAGAAGATTTTGAAGTTTTAAATCAATATGGTGAAGCAACATTTTATGATAACTGTGAATTAGTGGATAACCAACAAGTTGTCGTTAATATTGACCAATGTGGTAGCGGTGAAATTATCCGAACGTGGACGGCAACAGATGCTGCGCAAAATGGTACGGTAACTTGTCAACAGACCATTTCTATCAACCATGTTTCTGATTTTGTGGTAGAATTCCCAGCGGATATGGATGTCGAATGTGGCAACGAAGTTCCTGATTTTGGTGAGCCAGAAATCTTCTTTGAAACTTGCGAATTAGTAGCCACCACACATAGCGATCAAGTGTTTACGATTGTCTCCGATGCTTGTTATAAAATTGTGCGGACTTGGACCGTTATTAACTGGTGTGTAGTCGGCAACGACATCGACCAGGAGACAGCAGAAAACCACGAAATCGCGCTCAATGTTGACCTCGATGGTGACGGAGATTTGGATGACCGAACCTTCCAGGATAGCCGTACAACTGCGGGTGTTTTTGATACGGATGTAGACGCAGATAACACTGATGGATTCATCATTTACCAACAAATCATTAAGGTGAACGATAGCGTCGCACCTCTTTTGACTTGTGAAAACTTGCAGGAAGTTTGCATTATTGACAACTGTGTAGCGGATGTACTATTGACCTTGCCGACAGCGACCGATTGTAGCGAAAACGTTACAATTACGGCAACCTCTGACTTACCTAATTTTAGTAATTTGATTGCAACCGACGTTGAAGCAGGTACGTATCAAGTAACTTACGTAGCGACTGATAATTGTGGCAATTCAGCAGCTTGCAATACCGAGGTTATAGTTTCTGATTGTAAATACCCAACACCTTACTGTAATGACGGTTTGGTGGTTGGTCTGATGAATGTTTCGCCGTCGATGGTACAAGTTTGGGCAACGGATTTAGATGCGGGCAGTATCGACAATTGTTCTGGTGATTTGCAGTTCTCCTTTTCGGAAAATGTAGCAGATTCCAGTATTACTTTTGACTGTGATAATTTAGGTGAAAACACCGTACAACTTTGGGTTACAGATGCTGCGGGCAATCAGGATTTCTGTGAAACTTACATCCTTGTACAAGATAATAATGGTGCCTGTGATGGCAGTACGATGTTAGTTGCAGGGATGATTGAAACCGAATTTGGTAATCCTGTTGCGCAAGTTGAAGTCCAATTGTCTGGCGCACAAACGGGAATGCAAACTACGCTGGACGACGGTAATTTTGCATTCAACAACATGTCGTCTTTTAGCAATGTGATGATAACCCCGGCGAAGGATATTAACCCGCTAAATGGCGTTTCGACCTTTGATTTGGTGAAAATTTCTCAACATATTCTGGGTACAGAAATATTGGATAGTCCATATAAAATGATTGCAGCCGATGCCAATAATTCGCAAAGCATCACCACGCTGGATTTGGTACATATTCGCAAATTGATTCTATTAATTAGTGATGATTTTCCAAATAATTCAAGCTGGCGTTTTGTAGAAAAAGCCTACGAATTTCCAAATCCACAAAACCCTTGGCAGGAAGCATTCCCTGAAATGATTAGTCTGGGTGATGTGGCAAGTGATGTCTTAGATGCGGATTTTATTGGTGTAAAAATTGGAGATGTCAACGGCAATGCCCAGGCGAATAACCTTTCCGCAGCGGACGACCGTACTTTTGTTGACGACTTGGTTCTCGAATTTGACAACCGAAGATTCGATGCCGATGAAACTATAGAAATTCCGTTTAATACCGCTGATTTTGAAAACATTACTGGTTTTCAAATGACTCTACATTTTGATGCAGATCAATTAGAATTTTTAACAACCGGAGACGGCTTTGCGGAAGCACAAAACTTTTATTTAAAAGAAGATGGCGTGCTGACGGTGAGTTGGAATGAGTTGAATTTTGAAAGCGATAGGACGACAACGCAGCCTGTATTTACGTTGAAATTTAAAACTAAAGTAGCTGGTTCTTTGCAGAATATGTTCTCAATTTCTTCTGATTTTACCAAAACGGAAGCTTACAATCAGGCAGATGAATTTTTAAATATACGTTTAAAAGCAGTGGAGGAACTGGCAGCAAATCAACCATTTGAACTCTTCCAAAACCGCCCGAATCCTTTTGCTGATTTTACGATAATTGGATTTTATCTTCCTGAAGCAACCGCTGCTAAATTGACGATTACGGATGTAAATGGTCGGGTTCTACTAGAAACGGAGACTAAATATTCCGCAGGTTATCAAGAAGTTAGAGTTGAACGTGCGCAATTAGGTAGCTCAGGTGTTTTGTTTTATGAAGTAAGTGCCAAGAACTGGCATGGCGTACGAAAGATGATTTTTGAATAAAAATAGATGTTCAATAACTTTAGAAATCACTCGCAGCGATTCGAGTATTGGACAATAAAGTGAAGACTTTCGTCACGAAATGTAGAAGCTACGGCATGCACCTCG
>CAYUNA010000008.1:0-27342 GCA_964445895.1 uncultured Saprospiraceae bacterium
CTCACGGCCAGATAACGGCTAAAGTACAGCATTACATTTGATACACCGCCAAATTTTTAAACACCCAGTCGTATGAAAAAATATCTCCTTCTTTTTACAATTTTAAATATTAGCTCTTCAATTTTCACGCAAACTTTAGACGATTTTACACCCCGAACCATCACACAGGAAAAGCCTGTTTTAAAATATCGAGAACTCAATGAACGTGACATCATGTGGCAAAAACGCATTTGGCGCGTCATTGATGTACGTGAAAAAATCAACCAATCGTTTCTAAATCCAGAACAGACCTTTTTTGAAATATTAACCGTCGCTGCGAGGGCAGGGGAGTTACAGTTATTTAGTATTGAAAAGGATGATTTTTCGATGCCATTACCGATGGATTCTATTAATGAAATTTTGACGGTTGTGGATACGGTTTTAAATTTTTGTGCATTCAATGATGGAGAGTTTGTAAATATCGTCCGCAACGAACTCAACTATGAAGATGTCAAACGTTATCGCCTCAAAGAAATTTGGTATCTCGACAATCAAACTTCGACTATGAAAGTCCGCATCCTTGGTATCGCGCCTCTGATAGATGTGCATGATGATAATGGAAATTTCATTTACGAAAAACCGCTTTTTTGGGTGCATTATCCCAGCGCACGTGACGTATTTGCAAGAGCTACAGTTTTCAATACGGGCAATGATAGCAGCGGCATGACTTGGGAAGATTTATTTGAAATGCGAAAATTTTCCAGCTATATTTATAAAGAATCAAACGTTGGTGACACTCGTTTAAATCATCAATTTGTGGGGCTCGAACTCCTCTTGAAAGCCGATAAAATTGGACGTACTATCTTCAATTACGAAAATAATCTGTGGTCTAATTAATTCAGCATTTAGCAAAATAAACAGACGATTTGACTTATCTATTCCGACCATTACCAACCGTCTATCGTCAATTGTTTTATTTGCTGACTGCTGAATATTTAACCATTTGCAAAAAACCATTACATTTGCACTCGGCAGGACGATTAACCGTCTTGCCGTTTTTTAGTTATGAACACAGATTTACTTTTATACTTAGGAATGTTTCTCGGCAGTTTGGCAGTTTTACTCAAGTCTTCCGATATTTTTGTTGATTCTGCGGAGAAGATTGGTTTGTCTTTTGGCATATCTCCATTCATTGTCGGTGTGACGATTGTAGCCTTTGGAACGTCATTACCAGAATTGGCAGCATCCATTGCAGCCGTTTTTGCGGGTGATTCTGAAATTGTGGTAAACAATGTTGTTGGTTCTAACATTGCCAATGTGCTACTTATTTTAGGAATTACTGCGGTTATAACCAAAGAAATTCGTTTAGATTTTAACATCATTGACGTGGATATTCCGTTTATGGTAGGAACGAGTTTGTATCTTTGGTTTGCTTGTTGGGATTTGAAAATTACTTGGTTTGAAACCGTTCTTTTTCTATTGTTTCTACTATTGTTTTTAATCAATTCTTTCAATCGAGATGGAGACGATGATAATTCAAACCCACCCAAAACGGATTGGAAAACTTACGGCTTAATGATTTTAGGTGGTGTTTTAATTTATTTAAGTGCCAATTTCACCATTCAAGCCATTCAAGAAATTGCGATTATTGGCGGCATCAGCCCTGGTGTGATTGCTTTGACCTTAGTTGCTTTTGGAACGTCGTTGCCTGAAGTTGCGGTAAGTGTGGCAGCCGCCCGAAAAGGAAAAACAGGCATCGCTGTCGGAAATGTAATGGGTTCAAATATTTTCAATATCGTAGCCGTTATGGGAATTTCTCGCCTTTTTGGTGATTTAAAAATTCCCGCAGATGTATTGGAATTCAGCTTGCCATTTATGTTTGCCGTCACCATTTTCTTTACACTTTTAGGTATTGGTCGTAATATTTCAAGATGGGAAGGAGTTATGTTGTTACTATTTTATATTTATTTTGTTGCCCAAATTTATGAAAATGCGTTGCTTTAAAAAGAATGTATTCCGATTTTTGTGTGCAAAAATTTATGGTTCTTTGACAAATCCCGTGGATTAAAACTTAGGGAGGGAGAAAATTGCAAATTTTCTCCCTCACACAAATTTGGTTACCCAACCTTTTTTCTAATTTCAAAGGTCTTCCTTTTTGTAAAAACTTATTAGACTTTATGAATGAGGTTGAGTGAGATTTAAACGCCGCAATTTTCTTCATAAAGTCTATTTACAATCTTAAAACTAATACCAATGAAATTTATCACTGCTGCTTTCTTTTCTTGCTTAGTATTTATCTCTTGCGAAAAAGACACTTCTAATGTTGTTGACATTCAATATGAAATTGCTTGTGAATGCAATTTTTGGGAAGATGCAAATTGTAACGACATAGATTACGAAAATGCCATCGCCTGTTATTTCGTTACCAATAATATTAAAAATTACGATTTTGAAATTGTGGAATATGGACTACCTGCCTTATGTGTACTCTGCTGCAATTGCCCCGAAGGAAAAAGATTAGAACTAACGGTAGAAGCCGATGATTTATCTACTTTTTTGGATTTAGGTTTTACTCAATAACCATAAAAAAAGGTGCCTGATTTTTTTAAAATCAGGCACCTTTTTTTATTTTAGGATACAGAAAATTAATAATCTACTCCCTTACCAAGACCCTCCAGCACCACCGCCATCAAATCCGCCACCGCCAAATCCGCCGAAGCCACCGCCTCCAAATCCGCCGCCACCGCCACCGCCGAAGCCACCAGAACCTCCGCCGCCAAAGCTACCTGGAAAGAAAATCCAGCCGCCACCACGACCTCTACGATTATAGTCATATTTACCGCCCCGATAATAACCTCCGCCATCGTCGCTACCATCATCACCGCGTTGATTCATCCAAATAAAAAAGATAATGATGGCAAGAAAAATTAAAATTTCAAATGGAAAACCACCCGCCGAACGTCGGCCGCCACGGGGATTGGTGTTTTTAAATTCACCTTCCGCCATTTTTTGCAGCGCATTCGTTCCACGGTAAAGTCCGTTGTAATATTTTTGACTTTTAAAATTAGGGCTAATAATATTTTCAATAACGTGTTTGGTCATACCATCCGTGACCACACCTTGCAGACCAGGACCAACATGAATAAACAATTTCCGGTCTTGAATAGCAATATAAATCAACATTCCATTGTCTTTTCCCGCAGTTCCAATTCCCCATGCTTCAGCCAATCGAAAAGAATATTCGAAGACATCATCGCCTTCCAAAGAGTTTTCGATAACTACCGCAATCTGCGTCGAAGTAGAATCTGCATACGCCACTAGCCGTCGTTCTAAGCCGTTGACTTCCGCACGATTTAATACGCCCGCGAAGTCGTTAACCAACTTTGGTGGATTAGGTCTTGGTGGAATTTCTTTCGCTTCCAGCCCAAAGGAAAAACTTAAAAATAGGAAAAGAATACAGTATTTAACCATACGAAATATCATCCGGTAGCTCGTTTTTGTCTCCTTCTTTAAAAGGAAAATGTTCTTTCAATTTCTCACCAATCAGTTGAACAGCTGCCACCGTTCCTCCTGTAAAATCCTGATTTCGAAAATGTTTTTGCATTACATCTCGTACATCATCCCAGTAATTTTCAGATACTTTTTCGTTAATCCCTTTGTCGCCAATCACTGCAAATTCGTGGCGTTCTGGCACAATGTAGATTAACACGCCATTACGTTCTTCTGTTTTTTCCATTGCCAAAGCAGTGAAAACACGCGCCGCATCTTTCAAAATACTGCCTCGGCAATGTTCTTGCACATGCACCCGAACCTCGCCCGAAGTCATACATTCCGTTTCTTGAATGGCTGTAATGACTCGTTGTTCGCCTTCTTTTTGAAAAAATTTAATCATTTGTTAGATTGTTGGTTTATTGGTCTTTAGCCTTTGGTAGCAAACTACTAAAAACTAAAGACCAACAAACTAAAGACTATTCAAAGTTTACATCTGGTGCCTGGTCAGCCCCTGCTTCGGCTTCAAACATTCCTTTTTCTCCAAAGCCTGTAATTGAAGCAACAAATGCAGATGGCATTTTGCGCACCGATTTATTATAAGCACTTACTGTTCCATTAAACTTATCTCGTGCTACTTTGATGCGATTTTCCGTTCCTTCCAACTGCGATTGCAACTGCAAAAATGCTTGGTTGGCTTTCAGTTCCGGATACCTTTCAACGGTCATCATCAATCGACTCAAAGAACCCGATAGTTGAGATTGCGCCTGTTGAAATTTCGCCATGTTTTCTGGTGTCAATTCGCTAGCGTCCACATTGATAGAAGTTGCATTTGCCCGTGCCTGCACTACTTTTTCCAAGGTGCCTCTTTCAAAATCTGCTTGACCTTTCACCGTTTTCACCAAATTAGGAATCAAATCTGCCCGCCGTTGGTAAGCATTTTGGACATTTCCCCAAGTTTCTTCTACATTCACTTCCTTATCTACGAAAGTATTGTAAGTACCACATCCCCAAAAAAGGGCAATTAACATTAGGACTAAAACGCCCAATAAGACTATTGGTCTCATATTTTTACTGTTTTGTTTTTCTAAAAATTGGTTAAAAAAATATGTTTGCTTTTTTTAGAATGAAATTTTCTAAAAAGTCACACTCAAAGGTGGTTAAAAAAATGCAAACAACAAATTGAATGCAAACAATTTTAACGATGCAAAGTAAGTATGAATAGAGGAATAATGCACGATTTTTTTACAAAACCAAGAAAATATCCGATAGAAATCAGCTAAAAGAGGTAGTTTTCCACATTTTTTGAGTTTTCAACATTTTGAATGTGGATAACACATTAATTCATTGATTTTCTCCGTTCAATAAAGAAAATCCAAAAATTCCTTATTTAAAACCTAAATAATCAAGGAAAACCTATTTTTGCAAAAAAATAAACTGATGCTTAAAAAAATTTCCATTTTATTATTACCTATTTTCCTTTTCAGTTGCGGCAAAAGCTACCTTTACAACGAAGAAATCTCGATTCTCAACAACGCTTGGACAGATACGGATTCTTTAAATTTCCAATTCAACATTCCTGACACGACTAAAATCTATAACATTTTACTTGACGTAAAGCATTCCCCAGAGTATGCTTTTCAAAACATGTATGTGGAAATTCATACTGCGTTTCCTTCCAGTGAAAGAATTAAAGAAATGGTTTCGTTGGAGCTCGCCAATAGGGCAGGGGCGTGGTACGGCGATTGTAGTAGTAGTGCATGTGAGTTAGAAATTGCAATTCAAGAAGGCGCGTTTTTTAATCAAGCGGGAGATTATGAAATTACGATTAAGCAATTTATGCGCAAGAATCCCTTAAAAGGAGTGAAAGGCATGCGATTGAAAATAGAGGATACAGGGCAGGTTCGGTGATTTGCTTTGAAAATATAAAAGTTCAAAAATCAAAAGTTCAACAATACAAAAGTCTAACAATACAAAAGTCTTAAAGACTTTTGTATTTTAAATTTTAACTGTCCAATTCATCATTAACAATCTCGCTAATTTCAGCAGCTTTATCAACAATCATAAAATGTTCCCCATTCTCGATAAGAACTGTATTTTCAGAAGGAGTTGGTGGAAGCAGTTTATCATCTGTTCCGCTTATTTTTAAGCAAGGACTACTAATTTTTTCTACATTTTTCCAAGTCAATAAAGCTTGAACAGCCCATTTAGCAAAGCCTAAATCCGTATCGTCTAAAATAGCATTCAATAGCTTTTTGCGCCGAGTACCAAATATCCAATGTGCTAAAAATCTCGGTGGGTCAAATAATTGCTTTGGCATCCAATCAACAATACCTGTTTGACCAAATAGTCTATAAATCGTCGGCAGTTCTTTATTGGTTTCAACAGTAGATATTAAAACCGTTAATTTAGGTTTTAGCTTTTTGCTAATTTCTGTCGCCACCAATCCACCAAAACTAATGCCTAAAATACTAAATTCCTCATTTGTGTCTATCACCTTTGCCAATCTTAAAGCATAATTTTCAATTGACTCTTTTTCAAACGGCGTTATCCAATCTATTGGGACAAATTCACAATCAAGTTTTAGATACTTAAAAACTCGTTGGTCTGCACCAAGTCCACTGATACCATACATTTTCATCATTGAAAATTTAAATCGCGCCCATTTCTCGAAATGCATTCCAAACTCCACCTTCTGGACACTCCGCCACCAACTCTACTTTCTCATTCGAAACAGGATGCTTGAATACTAACTTCCAAGCATGCAAATCAATCGACCTATCTCGATTACCTCGACGAAAACCATATTTCACATCACCTTTTATTGGCGAGCCAATCGCACCCAATTGTGCCCGAATCTGATGATAACGCCCCGTCAGCAATTCAATTTTTAGCAAATGATAATTGTCGCTACTCCCGATGATTTCATAGCTCAACTCTGCCCGCTTTGCCTCTTTTTCTTCCTTTTCAAAAACACGCGTTTGGTTGTTCTTACTACTTTTTCGCAAGTAATGAACGAGCGTATCTTTATCTTTAGCAGGCTTATTTTTCACAACCGCCAAATAAGTCTTGCTTACTTCTTTATCTCGAAACCGCTGACTCATCGTAGCCGCTGCCCCTTTATTTTGAGCAATCAACACCACGCCACTCGCCGGACGGTCTAAGCGATGAATCAACTTCATCGGCGACTTCCCATAAATTTCTGCCAGGTCCAATAATGACTTATCTCCCGTTTTGTCTGCTTGCACAGGTACACCCGCAGGTTTGCGAAAGGCAATCAATTGATTGTTTTTATACAATACGGCATCACCGATTTTCCAATTTGCTGTCTCTTTTTCCATAATTCTAAACGTTTTCCACACAAAATTGTGCAGAACTCGAAGTTATTAACAATTTGAGGGGTCAGAGGCCAGGAGTCAGGGGTCAGGGGTGAGGAGTCAGAGTTTTGCAGTTAACTTGAAATCTCTGACACCTGACACCTTACTCCTGACTCCTCAAACTATCCTCCCCAACCTTCTTTATCCAAACTTCGATATTGAATGGCTTCTGCCAAATTTCCAATTTTAATTTCTTTATTACCTTCCAAATCTGCACTCGTTCGTGCTACTTTTAAAATACGGTCATACGCTCGTGCTGATAATTTTTGCACGGTCATTGCCTTTTTCAAAAGCAACATACCAGGCTTATCCAATTTACAAACTTCGCGCACCATTCGACTTGGCATTTGTGAATTACAATGAATGTCCTTGTATTTTTTAAAACGCTCTGCCTGAATAATTCGGGCATTTCGGACACTTTCTTTAATGTCCTTACTCGTCCTTGTCGCAGGTACATAACTCGATAATTCATCGTATGATACGGGCGTCACCTCCACATGCAAGTCAATTCTATCCAACAACGGTCCAGAAATTTTATTCAAATATCGTTTCACCACACCCATGCCACAAGCACAATCCTTTTCGGGATGATTAAAATAACCACAAGGACAAGGATTCATCGACGCGACCAACATAAAATTAGCTGGATAATCTACTGATATTTTGGCCCGCGAAATCGTCACTTTTCGCTCCTCCATCGGCTGCCGCATTACCTCTAAAACCGACCGTTTAAACTCTGGCAATTCATCCAAAAACAATACGCCATTATGCGATAATGAAATCTCACCGGGCGATGGATTCGAGCCACCACCTACCAACGCCACATCACTAATCGTATGGTGCGGTGACCGAAACGGCCGATTAGAAACCAACGATGCATCTTTCGCCAAACATCCTGCGACGGAGTGAATCTTAGTTGTCTCCAGAGCTTCATATAGGGACAAAGGGGGCAAAATTGTCGGCATTCTCCGAGCTAACATCGTTTTTCCTGCACCTGGAGGACCAATTAAAATTACATTATGACTTCCTGCTGCTGCAATTTCCAATGCTCGCTTGACATTATCTTGTCCTTTGACATCAGAAAAATCGACGGAAAATATATCAGCATTGTCCTCAAATTCTTCACGGGTTTCAACCACAGTTGGCTCAATTTGCTTGTCTCCATTTAAAAAATCAACTGCTTCACGCAAAGTCTCTACACCTATCACTTCCAATTTATTGACAATCGCCGCTTCTCTGGCATTTTGTTTGGGTAGAATAAATCCTTTATAATGCTCCGCCCTTGCCTGAATCGCGATTGGTAATGCTCCGCGAATTGGGCGCAAACTACCGTCCAACGACAATTCACCCATCAAAATATATTTATCCAATTCCGCTGATTTCATCTGATTCGTTGCCGCCAAACAGCCAATGGCTATTGGAAAATCATATGCCGACCCTTCCTTACGGATGTCTGCGGGTGCAAGATTGACAACGGTTTTGACGCGTTTCATCTGAAATCCAACATTGGTAATGGCTGCTTCGATGCGTTGAAATCCTTCTTTGACTACGTTATCGGGTAAGCCAACGAGGTGATAGAGTGGTTTGCCTTGCGGAACAGTGCCGCCAGTATTGACTTCAATGGTGATAGTCTGGGCTTCCACGCCAGTGACGGCGCTCGCAAAAGTTTTTACTAACATAGGGGGTTTCTCATTTTGAGACCCATCGTTCTTGTTTCCTCTGAATTTTGGGTCGATGTATGTTTAGGTTAATATTTATTATTCGTATTTTTTCATCAAGTATTCAGTGTATTCTTTGCGGATATCGAAGTTTGGTGGCAATTTAGCAATTCCAACAAGTTCGACAATCCAAAGTAAGGTATTCTTTTTTCATTACATGACTTGTTTGTAAATAAGGAATTCATATATGAAAACAAGCCTACAGAGATACCATTCTAATATTTCGTCTATTATCGTATTTGTACCCCTAAAATTAACAATTTTCCTCAACATTCAAAACAACCGCAACGGTTCCGCTACTTCTTCATGCAGTTTCGCCGAATCATTGGTCACACGTCCCACTTCTGAGGAAACCCGATATTTATATAATAAGTCATCCGCAGGTGTTTTCAATTGTGTTAAAATTTCTGGTAATTCATGTGGACGCAACCAATCTTTTTGTAATTCCTGCCAAGGCAAAATCAACGGCATTCTCGTATGAATATCTGCCATCTCTGCATTCGGTGGAGTGGTGATAATCGAGAAGCTTTTCACCTTATACTTTCCGTTGTACCATTCATCCCAAATACCTGCCATTACCATCAACCGACCGTTTTTTAATTGAATACGATATGGAATTTTCTGCTTTCCTTCTTTCCGCCATTCATAAAAACTATCCGCCAGGACTAAACACCGCCGCTGCCGAATCGGTAATCGAAAGGACGGCTTCGATTCAATTCCTTCCTTCCTTGCGTTGATGAGCTTCCCGCTATTTTTTCCATCACTTGACCAGTGCGGAATCAACCCCCATGTCAAGTATTGTAATCGTTTCGGACTTTCATTCGTCACTACATATGCGTGTTGCGTTGGCGCAATGTTGTAACTTACTCGTAGATTACTCTCTGCTGAGACAAAAGGCAATTCTTCTAAAATTTTATTTTTAGTAGCTGTCATTGAATATCGTCCACACATATATATAAGGTATAAAATAGTTATTGAAGGTTTTTGAAGCAAAATTTAAACAAAAAAAATCAAATATTCGACAAATATAACACAAAAAATTTATTTAAAACAAATAAATGCTACTCTAAAACTAAAACAATCAAAGCCAATCCTAAAACTTACCAACACACCGCTTTTTTACATTATATAACTACCCTATAATCAGTATTTTATCAAAAACCTTTGTCCACACGTTTTCTGTATAAAACTGTTGGTTTAATCAACAGTTATCAACGCTCACCAAGAATATAAATTAAACACATTTAAACAATATACATGTATCCCGTTTTTTGTGGAAACCAGCCCCCTTTACTGACATCCCAAATGTAGTTGTTAATTCACAAAGTGCCTCTTTTTATCAATAGAACAACTTTCCACAGCTTTGTTGATAACTGCGTAAATAATTGAAAATCCGCACTTTTGACTGTTAGATCACTGTGAACTTAGTTTGAAAAAAGTGGAAAATCAATTTACCTAATTTAAATACTAAAACTTTTCACCAAACTAACACTACTGATGATAGGGAACTTTTTTTCTTTTTTTAAAAAATAATTAATAATCTATTATTACAGAATGACACTCCTCTGAATTTTGGGAAAACAAAACAATTTAGTTTTGCGGAAAGTAAAATGAAATAATCATGACTTTTTACAGACGCAAGATGTCCGCTTATGAAAAACTCATTTTAAAAAAAAAGGTTTTAGTAGGTAAGAACCTGGCTATTCGTAAATGCTGCATGGCATTTCACAGATGATTTGCGTGTAAGAATAAGCAATTGTAAAAAAAAGGATTAGACTTCATTCATAAAGTCTTCTAAACGAGTAATAAAATGGAATCAATCAAGCAAAATTTATCTTTAGTGCATAAGCCCGTCCGGGTATGGTTGTTCATTGGCGTCTTCATGGTGTTCATGCAGGTCGTCATTGGCGGAATTACGCGGCTAACGGATTCAGGGCTATCCATTACGGAATGGGCGGTCATTCAGGGTACACTGCCACCTACGGATGTTGCAGAGTGGGAACAGGCCTTCGCAGAGTATAAAGTGATGGCTAAGAAGCAATTCGAGACGTTACACGCCGATATGACGCTTTCCGAATTTAAAGTGATTTATTTCTGGGAATACTTTCACCGCTTGTGGGCGCGTACGATGGGCTTTGTGTTTTTATTTCCGTTTTTATTTTTCTTATGGAAAAGAGGAAGTTACCAACGTTTGTTGAAAAGGTTGGGGATAACTGCGCATGCGCCTCCGAAAAACGAAGAACGCCTACGTTGGATGCCAAATTGGACAATGAAATGGTTAGGAATTGTGATTTTATTGGCAATGTTGGCGGCAACCTTTGGTTGGATAATGGTTGCAAGTGGTTTGAACGATAATACGCGAACTTGGGTAAGTGCTTACAAACTATCTATTCATCTGAGTATTGCTACGGCGTTGTTTGCTTGTTTGACCTGGACATGGATTCGTGCATCGCAACCTGCCGGAAAGGACTTTACACAACTCAATTTGAAAAAATGGGCGCGCATCATCACTGGCGTTTTGTTTTTACAAATCATTTTAGGCGGTTTGATGGCAGGAATGCGAGCTGGATTGATTCACCCTCATTTTCCATTTTTTGTACACGGAGACCGCTTGCTAAATACATTATTGGAAACACAGCAAGCCAACGCAGAAGGCATGATAAACTATGAAGCGTCGGTTTTTGTGAAAGGATTAGTCCAAATTTTACATCGTGGAACAGCTTATTTGTTATCGGGATTAATCATTTGGTTTTATGTAAAAGCACGTAAAAGCAACATTTCCAATCGTTTACAATTTGCGAATAATCTACTTTTAGGAATGTTAGTAATTCAATTTTTACTCGGAATTATGACAGTTATCAACAGTCTTGGGCGGATTCCGTTAGTTTATGGAGCTTTACACCAATGTGGTGCATTAGTCTTATTGGCGATTCTATTGTTTGTTAATTTTCAATTTTGGAAACAAGAAAAAATATAATGTTATTAACAGTTGTTATGTCTAAAATGTTGGTAAATAAGGATATAGGTGGATTTTTTTAAGTAAAATAGTAATTTACTGATTTTATATGGTTTTATTACTTTTTTACAAAATAAGAACAATAAAAAATCGTGAATTAAATGCTAAAATTAAAAAACAAGTTAAAAACCGTCCGTAATCCACAGGTGTGGAAAAGATTGTTGATAACTAATGGATTTCGTTAAAATTAACAAAATTAGACAGCTATTTTAAAAATGGCGTAACTTTGGAATAAAAAAAGTACCGCAAGAAAACTTGCATTTTTGCCAAAGAAACCTTTACTTTCACAAAATATCGGGGATGCCCCAAGGAAAGCACCGTTTAAATGTTTATTTTTGCGGCTTTGAAGCTCAATTCTTCATATCACTAAAATATAAATGAACAAGGAATTAAAGACAGAAGGAAAGTTTAAATTTATCGAAACCAAAGGTGGCGATGAAAATTTATTACTACTCCATGGATTATTTGGGCAACTGAGTAATTTTGAAGGCATCATCGAAAAATTTAGCGAAACGCACAATGTCATCGTGCCGATTTTGCCCATTTTTGAAATGCCAATTCGGAAAATTTCCCTCAAAGGGTTACTCGACCATGTTATCGAATTTGTTGAATACAAGCAACTAAAAAACTTACATGTGCTTGGAAATTCACTAGGCGGGCATATCACCTTGCTATTCGCGTTGGCAAAGCCAGAATTAATTTCTTCTTTAATTCTGACGGGAAGTTCAGGACTTTTTGAAAGCGCAATGGGTTCAACTTTTCCAAAGCGAGGTGACCGGCAATATATCAAAGACAAAGTTCAATCAACGTTTTATGACCCAGAAATTGCCACCGAAGAAATGATTGACGAAGTGTTTGATGCGACCAACAATCGAAATAAAGCTATCCGAATTATTGCGACTGCCAAATCTGCAATTCGACACAACTTAGGAGATAAGCTACATCAAATAAAAGCACCGACTTTACTGATTTGGGGAAAACAAGATGGCGTTACACCACCATTTGTTGGGGAAAAATTTCATGAGTTAATTAACGATTCTCGCTTAATATTTGTGGATAAATGTGGGCATGCACCGATGATGGAACAAGCAGATGTTTTTAATGAGCATTTAGAAAAATTCTTAGAAGAAGTAACTGCGAAAGTAGAGGAGTAATAGAATTGAGACTATTGTAAAATATATTCTAAATCCCCAAAAATAGGGCGAGACTCTAACAGTCTCGCCCTATTTTTTTGGGTAAAAAGAATTTTCTTAGACAGTTTTCATACTTTGCTTATCGTTATTGGAAAAAATAAAATATTTTAACTAAGTTAGCGGTCATATTTATAAGGTAATTTTATTTGGCAAAAGCGCAGTTTCAAGTACTCATAATTTTACATACCAAAATATTTCTCACAGTATATGAGCAATCTAAATTTAAAAGGAAAACAAGAGCAAACCTACGACGCGATTGTCATTGGCTCTGGCGTCAGTGGTGGTTGGGCCGCTAAAGAACTTTGCGAAAAAGGTCTGAAGACAATCGTACTGGAACGGGGACGTATGGTCAAACACGTCGAAGACTATCCAACAACCAATACGCCGCCCTGGAAGTTGCCACTTGGAGACAAAGTGCCACAAGATGAAATTGAAAAACATTATTTTCAACAATCCCGAACAGGTTACACCATCCGGCAATCCACTAAGCATTGGTGGGTAAAAGACGACGAAAATCCGTATACAGAAGTAAAACGTTTTGACTGGAATAGAGGATATCACTTTGGTGGTCGGTCGTTACTTTGGGGGCGACAATCGTACCGACTGAGTGAAATGGATTTTGAAGCTAATGCAAAAGAAGGAATTGGAACAGATTGGCCAATTCGCTATAAAGACATCGCGCCCTGGTATGATTATGTAGAAGACCACGCAGGAATCTCTGGTCAAAATGAAGGCTTACAACAATTACCAGACGGTAAGTTGCTCGCGCCAATGGATTTTACTTGCCTTGAAAAACACGTTAAAGAACGCATTGAAGCAGAATATAAAGACCGGATGATGACAATAGGTCGAGTGGCGAATTTGTCGCAAGCACATCGAGGTCGAGCGGCTTGTCAGTATCGAAATTTATGCATGCGAGGTTGTCCGTATGGTGCATATTTTAGTACACAATCTTCGACACTACCGCCAGCTCAAGCGACGGGTAACTTAACGATTCGTCCATTTTCTATTGTTACAGAAATCATTTTTGATAACAAAAAAGGGAAGGCTGTAGGTGTTAGAATTAAAGATGCTGAAACGCTGGAAGAGACGGAGTTTTTTGCAAAAGTGATTTTCACCTGTGCTTCTGCTTTAGGCTCTACTGCCATTTTAATGAATTCAAAATCTGACCGTTTTCCTGAAGGAATGGGTGCAGAGAGTGGTGAATTGGGACACAATTTGATGGATCACCATTTTAAAGTTGGCGCATCGGGTAGTTATGACGGTTTTAAAGATCAATATTATAAAGGTCGGCGACCGAATGGCATTTATATTCCTCGGTTTCAAAATTTACCTTGGGATCCAAGCACTAAAAAGGATTACTTACGGGGCTATGGTTACCAAGGTGGAGGACGACGAGGTAGCTGGCGTCGAGCTGTTGCAGAATTAGGCTTTGGAAAAGATATGAAAGAAAAAATGATGGAACCAGGAGATTGGTCGTTTGGTATCACGGCATTTGGTGAGTGTTTGCCATATCATGATAATAAAATTGTGCTGAATCACGATGTCAAAGATAAATATGGATTGCCAACCTTGACGATTGATTGTGAATGGAAAGAAAATGAATTTTTGATGCGAAAAGATATGGTCGTACAAGCGGCGGAGATGTTGGAAAAAGCAGGCTTGAAAAATATTTCTAAGCAAGAAGCAGGTTCTGCTCCAGGGCAAGGTATTCATGAAATGGGAACGGCTCGGATGGGTACTTCACCGAAAAATTCTGTGCTCAATAAATGGAATCAGGTTTGGGGCGCAGAAAATGTTTTTGTGACGGATGGTGCGTGTATGACTTCTTCGGCTTGTCAAAATCCGTCGTTGACTTACATGGCAATTACAGCAAGAGCGGCAGACCATGCAGTGAAGGAATTAAACAAAGGCAACCTTTAATAGACTTTACAAATGAGATTTGGAGTAGTTTTAAACTTGCTTTTTTGCCCTTGTTTTCCTTTTAAATCTCAGTCAACCTTATTCATAAAGTCTAATTTAAAAATTTAGAATGAAGCATTAAAAATCATGTAGCGAGGAGAGGGGAGTCGTGTAATTTTTTAGGCTTCATTTTTCAAAAAATAAAAAAAATGAAAAGACGTGACGCGATAAAGCGAACAACATTTATACTCGGAGCAAGTCTATCTGCTTCTACATTGGCGGCATTGATGTCTGGTTGTAAGCCAGATGCAAAAGTGGCAGAATTGGCGTGGGAGCCTGCATTTTTAAATAAAGACCAAAGTCAATTATTGTCCGAAGTTGCTGAACGAATCGTACCTGCAACGGATACGCCAGGCGCGAAAGATGTGGGCGTTCCGCAGTTTATTGATAAAATGCTCAATGAATATTATCAGAAAGATGATCAGCAAAAAATTGTTGATGGTTTGACAAAAATTGAATCAGAGGCACAGCGGATTAATAAAAAGTCTTTTGTAGAATTGAGTGGCAAGCAGATGGATAAAATTCTGACAACATTCGACCAGGAAGCAAAAGATGCTGCTTCAAAAAACGATGCAGCTTATGATGAAGAAGCAGTTAAAAATATCAATAAATACAATTCCTTACCATACGATGTAAATAAAAAGATAGCGAATAAAAACACACATTTTTTCAGAATGCTGAAGGAAATGACGATTTCTGGTTACTTTTTATCGGAAGTTGGCGCGACGGAAGTGCTACAATATGAGCATGTACCAGGGATGTATAATGGGTGTATGCCGTTGTCGGAAGTTGGTAAGGCTTGGGCGGTTTAGTTAAAGATAAATGTAAAAATGGGGGATGTATCAAAAGGTTTTCTGGCCAAACGCACCCCGAAATATTCTTTTTTAGGCGGAGTAAAACCCATATTTTTTCAAGAAAAAATATGGGTTTTACTCCGCCTTTTAAATTTAATTTTCTTCTTAACGAGAAAAATTGCCTTATGATACAGCCTCAAATTCCCACTTTTTGAACACCATTACAACTGTCAATTTGTTCCAACTGAAAGAAAAAAAACGTGGTGTATGCAGACTGAAATTAGCGATAGGAGAGCATTATTTCTTCTCCTCTTTCTTCGTTATCAATTCCTTCACAATTTCAGGATGCTGATTCAAAAAGCCTTGAAAGCGATACCGACTCGGTACAAAAGTCGCTTTCTTACCGAAAATGCTTTTATTTTTAAAATGAATGGTTACCGTACTCAAAATTAGAAAATCAACTTCCGTTATTTTTTCAATTTGATGATAAGGATAGCGGGCTGTTTTAACATAATTGGTAACATAAATGAAGGCCTCATCCATTTCTACTCGGTGTAATTTCATCAAAGTGAAAAATAAAATCGTTGCACCAATAAAGAAAAATAAAGTCATCACAATTCGTAGAGTCTCAATTGGAATTGCACCAGTTGGAATGCGGTCATCTGACCATAAAACTATTGCAAATGCCCCAAAGAAAACTATCCAAAAGATAGGCAAGAAGATTTTTAAAAACAAGGTGAAATTAGTAGAAACTCGTTGCATGAAATGGTTTTTTACGATAGACCGTCTACCGTTTTATTTTCTCTTTTTGAAAAATTTAAGTAGCGCATTCACATAAGATTCGTCTGTTTGAATGCTAACATAATCCGTCCCACTTTTTAAAAAAGTATTGCGGAAATAGTCAAAATTCTCTTGAAAAATATCTGCGTACCTCTGCCGGATCGAAGCCATACCTGTATCAATCCAACCAACTTTTCCTGTCTCCGCATCCACGGCTCTGATAAGTCCAACATCTGGAATTTGCTTCTCGCGCGGATCATACAAATGTACGCCGATAATGTCATGTCGTCGAGCTGCAATTCGTAGTGGATCTTCGTAACCTGTATTCATGAAGTCAGAAAGGATAAAGCAAATACTTCGTTTTTTGACCAAATTATTAAAATAACGCAGCGCTTCTCCAATATCTGTCCCATTACTTTCTGGGTGAAAATCAATCAATTCTCGAATGATGCGTAAAATATGCGGCTTTCCTTTTTTGGGTGGAATGAATTTTTCAATTTTATCAGAAAAGAATAGCACGCCTACTTTGTCATTATTTTGGATAGCGGAAAAAGACAAGACTGCAGAAATTTCCGTCATGATTCCTTGCTTCAACTGATTGGTCGTCCCAAAATACGCCGACTGACTCACATCAATCAACAACATCACTGTCAACTCGCGCTCTTCCTCAAATACCTTAATATGTGGGTCGCCCGTACGCGCCGTCACATTCCAATCAATATTCCGCACATCGTCGCCAAACTGATAGTCGCGCACCTCGCTAAACGACATTCCCCGTCCTTTGAACGTACTGTGATATTCTCCCGAAAAAAGCTGCTTGCTCAATCCGCGAGTTTTGATTTCTATCTTCCGAACTTTTTTGATTATGTCAGCAGTTTCCACAGGCTGATTTTTTCGATTTTGTTGAATAATTGGATGAATTCGACTTTTTCAAAATACAAAAGTTTCTAAAATACAAAAGTTTCTAAAATACAAAAGTTTCTAAAACTTTTGTATTCTAAAACTTTTGTATTCTAATGTTTCCAAAACTTTTACATTCTCACAACCACAAATTTAAGTAAAACTTTCGTGCTCTCCATTCCTCATTCCTCATTTTTAGTTCTTCATTGCATTTAAACAGTGCCTCGATTACGAGTACGCCAAAACGAAATCAACATTCTAACTGGAAAAATCACTGCACTCACCAATGCCCCAACGCCGAAGAAAATCATTTCACTACGAACATAATTTCCCAAAGACGATTGTTCTTCCAAAGCAAGTAGCGGCATAAAACTCTCAATACCTTCTTCATCCAGAAAAGTTTGAAAATAATTTAGGCGGCTAATCAACCAAAAAATCAGTGGAATACAGAGGAAAAGTAAGGTGAATTTTACCCATTGTCTTTTGGCTAAAAACGTATGTTTCAATAGAAAAATATACCGCGCCATTGTAATAAACAAAATTATAAATGCAACATTCGTCCACAAAAACGGATAATGTGTAATTTTTGTAACTATCGGAAATAGCACACCGCCGAGTACAATTATAGTAAATACCCACCAAATGAGTTCCATTCGAAGTACAAGTTTATCTTGTGTATTCATGCGTTTATTGATTAGTTGATTTAGTTATTGAGCCGTCGTAAACAAATAAAAATCCTCCACCACCAACAGTGATTTATCCTGATACAACAACTCATGCTGCAAGCGGTTTTGGTGAATTTCTAATACTTCGTCATCCTTTTCTAACATTTTATAAAGCGTCCGTGCCACCTTACAAAACCGTCCAAAATCGGCGCTTTGTGGCACCTCTCGTGTTGCCAGCATTTGTAATAATTGCCGAAAAGCTGTAAAATTATGTGGCGCATACAAATCCGGATATTTAAAACTCAAATACCAGGAAACCATCCCGTAGCCATCATCGTGAAAGTGGTTGTTCTCAATCGAGCGCGGATTTTGTTCTTTGTATTCCCGCAGCAATTCATCGCAATGAAACACAAATCTATCTACTCGCCCAACAATATCTCGCTCTTCAAAAAATAAATCTTTGAACATATCCCGTACAAAATCAGGTGCCATGTTGATGAATTTCAGCATCATTTCTTTGGCGTCATAATTCTCACGTTTCCAAATCCGCCGCGTCTGTGAATTTTGCAAACTACGGTCATACATCTTCGCAAAATCTGGCGCATCTAAGTCCCAATTATTTTGAAAATGCTGCAAAGATTCCCATTTATACAACATCGAATCTCGTCTAGGGTCGCGTTGCAAAAATGTTTTATACGCTGCAATATAGCCTTGTAATTTATTCAAATTCATCGCTCAAAAATTATTTCGCCGCGAAGGTAGTTTTAAAAACAGTAAATGCTAATTTTCCTCTGTCAATTGCACGCCAGATTTTTCCACAAATTCGTCCATGCTGTATATATCTACCAACTGATACTTCATTTGCCATTCAGGAGCGATATTTTTCTCAAAATAAATCAATCCAATGCCTTTTCCATAAATCTCGGTCGCCGAATATTCCTGTTCCAAATGCCCTTCTCGTTCATTGTCAATTAATTCCAAAACATTCATCTTAATCGCCTTCACTTTTCTATTTTGAAAATTGACCGAAGTATCGCTATCAAATTGTCGGTTTCTAATAAAAGTCATCGTCGTCAGCGAGTCTGTTGGCAACTGCCAATTAATCGAAGACACCACCACACCCGGCGGATTGCTGACTTGAAACGGAAAAACATTGCCCGACGAAATATTTACATCCACCTTCTTTTGTGTATTCGTCAAGGAGTCCGTTTCATACCAATAAAAATCTTGTAAGAACATCCCATTACTCACCTCTTCTTCTCGAATAAACTGAAAAGGCGTAAAATTATAATCGTAATACATTCCTGTAAAATAAACATTTTTCCCTGTGTTTAGCGTTCGATAATACCAATAAAACGGCGGGTCATGCTCATTACCGATTGATTGATATTCGTAAACCTTGCCTTCGAAAAGATGGTCGATAGGAAAGTAAAAATCACGAATGTTGCGCTTTTCATTGGGGGTATTGTTTCCGTTTTGGCAACTAAAAAAAAGGATGAGTATAAAAAAAGTGTATTTCATAAACGATAAGATTTTGTCATTCCAATCGAAGCGGAGGAATGACAAATTAAATTATAATAAATTAATCGCTTCCTTCAATATCTCCAATACTTCTGCTTCCGCCACGATTTTTTCATTTTCAAATTTCACCTCATTTTGATACAATGCCAACTGCCCAACGACTCGCGCATCCAATGCTTTCAACGACCAAATTAACGACTTCATCGCCTTTTTTCCACGCGGTTCGTGTGGTGTAAAGGTCATTGCCAAAACAGGTTTAGCCACCAATTCCCCCGAAGAAGTCACCCACTCTAATGCATTTTTGATTAAGGCGGGCATGTTGTGAATATACTCAGGGATACAAAAAATAACTGCATCGGCGGTTTGCAATTCATGCCGCCACGACAGCACATTTTTATGTAAAGGATGGGTATCATTTTCTGGTTTGAACAGCGGCAAATCGTTCACTATTTCACACCGTAAGAATGTCTTTTTTAAAAATAAGCCCGTCAGGGAATGCAATAGTTTTGCATTAGAAGACTCCGCCCGTGATGAACCGCTGACTGTTAGTATTTTCATGTAAAAAATCATTTTAAAAAACTCGTCACACCCAGCACCTATTTAAGCTGCACCAACTCCCGCAATTCCGCATTAGAAAATTCCCCAATCCACTTTTCGCCCGTCGAAACGGTCAAGTTCGCCAACTCCTTTTTCTTCTGCAACATTTGATTAATTTTCTCCTCAAAAGTACCTTGCGTAATGAAGCGATGCACCATTACATTATTCAGTTGCCCAATCCGATACGCGCGGTCGGTTGCCTGTGCTTCTACTGCGGGATTCCACCACAAATCATAGTGAATCACGTTAGAAGCCGCCGTCAAATTCAGCCCAGTTCCTCCAGCTTTTAGTGATAAGATAAACGCCCGCGCATTCCGATTGTTTTGAAAATCCTCGACCATTTCATCGCGCCCTTTACGAGAAACGCCACCGTGTAAAAAGGGGACTTCAAGACCAAATTCTGCCTCCAACATTTCCACCAACAACAATCCCATTTCTTTATATTGTGTAAAAATTAGCACCTTTTCATCATTGTCCAAAATAGTACGCATCAGTCCTAAAAGCTGCGCTGCTTTTCCAGAAAGTAGGGGAGAAGCATCGCCTTTTTTCAAAAACTGACGCGGGTGATTACAAATCTGTTTGAGTGCCGTAATCAATTTCAAAATCAAGCCTTTCCGCGCGATACCTTCCGACTTATCAATGTCTTCCATCGTCGAATCAATCACACTTTGATAAATCGCCGCCTGTTCCTTCGTCAATTCACAAAACTGGTCAGTTTCAATTTTATCTGGCAAGTCTTTGATGATACTTTTATCCGATTTCAATCGCCGTAGAATAAACGGTTCGGTTACTTTTCTAAAATGTTGTAATTGCTTTTGGTCGCGTTCAATTTCGATGGGCTTGGCGTAATTTTCCTTGAATTTCGACAGCGTTCCGAGGTAGTTTTTATTAGAAAAATCAAAAATACTCCAATACTCTGACAAGCGATTTTCAACGGGCGTTCCCGACATCGCAATCTTCACGGGGGCTGTCAATTTTTTCACTGCTTTGGTCTGCGCCGTCCCTGGATTTTTGATGTTTTGTGCCTCGTCAATTACAATCGTCAACCACTTTTCTTTTTGCAATTTTGTGGCATCACTCCGCACCGTTCCGTAGGTCGTAATAATGACTTCGACTTCCTTCGCGAGTTTCAAATCCCGATTAGAACCATGATAAATAGCCGCCGTCAAATCAGGGGCAAACTTCGCAATTTCCTTCATCCAATTCGTCAATAAAGTCGTCGGTACAATAATCAACGCCTTCTTAGTGGCCAACTCGCCTTCCTCTTTCAATTTCAATAAGACCGTAATAATTTGCAGCGTTTTCCCCAGTCCCATATCATCCGCGATGAGACTTCCGAAGCCCATTTTTGAGTTTTTATACAACCAGTCAAAACCCCGTTGTTGATATGGTCGTAGCGTCGCTTTCAGCCCTTTTGGCGTGTCGATAGATTCCGAATTGCGGAAGCCTTCCATCAACTTTTTCGTGTTGGCATCCAGCGTAATTTTCGCGCCTTTGTACTCCTCTGTCAGCGCGACTTGCAGCAATTCCTGCGCATTTAATTCAGGCGGATTTTCCAATTTATCAATCAACTGCTTGATTTCATTTTCATCAAAAAAGACATATTGGTCATTCATTTTTACAATGCCCGAATATTGCTTCAACATTTTTAAAAATTCGGCTGGCGAAAAGGATTTATTGCCAATCGCAATCTGCCATTGAAACCGCAACATATTTTCCATACTAATCAATCCGCTGCGTGCCACAATCGCACTTTCATCAGATTCCAATGCCATCGACATTTGCGGACGCAGCAATTTTCGCAAAGCTTTTGGTAGCAAAACTTTGATTCCAAAAAGGCGAATGGTAGGGAGTATTTTAAAAAGGACATCGACAAAACTTTGCGAATTGAAATACAATTTTTCCTTTCCTTTTGAAGAAATCAAACTACTGATTTGCGGAAAATATTCGGACAACATCGCCATATCTCGCAAAATATCCAAACGCGTATGACTGAAAGCATCTTTGTCAAAAAGGTCTGCCAACGGAACGGGCGTTTCCAGCGGTTTGCTTCGATTTTCTACGGCAATGCTGACTTCAAATTCATCCTCCAAATCGTCCACTTTTAAAACGGGAACATAATCCTTTTCGACGATGTAAAATTTATTCAACCACAACTGAATCGCTGAAGGATATTCCTTATTTTCAAAATCTTTAAATCGTTCTAAACTGCCTGTGAAAAATAATTTTCCAATAGGTTGGTCAGCCAAACGATAGTCCAGTTTACAGCGAGTTTGTACTAAATAATTTAGAAAAACAGATACCAAACTTTGCATTCTATCCGCAGCAATTGGCTGAAAAATTTTCGAGTCCATTTTATAAAAAAGCAATGCTTGCGGCACTTGTTTTTCCAAAATTTCTATCGCCTCTCTCACCGCTTCATTCAAGGTCGCTGCCAACCAACGAATTTTAAAATTCTTAGACCCAATCCTCAAAAACTGCGGAATAAAAGCACTTTGTTGCGCCAATTTTTTCGCTAACCGATACGTCAAATACAACCCACTCAATCCATCAGAAAAAGCCGACAATCGCCCCGCTGGAATTTGGTCTAACCAATCCGTCAATCCATCCAAATTATCAAAAGAAACCACTGATTTTCCGCGCCCGTCTCGTACCGCACATTTCAAAAAATCTAACTCTCCATCCAAGATTAATTCAATATCTTCGGCGGCATTCATTTCGAGCGTACCTTCCGTTTGCACATCTTCTTTTTTAATTTCTTTTGCTAACGATTTGGCAATATTTTTATAAATTTTTTCTAATTCTTTTTGAAAATCACCCGAAGGAAAAAAGACAGGTTTTGGCGAAAGCAAAGTCAAAATGCCCTCGCGCATATCTGGAATCGTCGTAAAATCCAGCGCATTTAAATCAACAATTTCTGATTCGTTTTCATCCGAATTATTAATTTCAAATGAATAATCTTTCCACAATTTATCTGCTGCTAAAATAGAAACACCTTTTTGTCCTTTTGCCGTGTAGCCCACGCCTTCCAGCCCTTTAAATAAGTCAAACCCATGCAATTCAAAAACCAAAAACGGATTTTTATCAATCTCATTCGCCACCAAATACAGCACCGAAGCCATGTGTTTGCACGGCACCGCCCAATCGGGACACGAACAGCCGCCGTCAAGGTCTTTCCACGAAGTCGGAAACAAATGAACGCCTGCCCGTTCGCAAGTATCTTTAAGTTGCTGCGGCAATTCTCGATTCAATAATTGCGATAAAAATAACGGATTTCCCGTAACGATTTGAATGATTTTCGCCTTTTCATTTGCACTAAACATCGGCATAGCCAAATCTACTCGGTAAGGCGTTCGGCGTGAACCTTGTACTTTCGCAGAGATTTTATTTTCGCTGATTTCGATGTCTCGCGCCAGTCCTTTATTTGCGTAAGTGCGCCCGCGTGGAAGGCGATTCGAGTAGTCAATATTGTTGAGGGCATTTAAAAATTGCTTGCCCCACCAAGTATTTCCGTACGTTTTTCTCATGCTTTTCTATTTTAAAAATTGGGCTTTTATTTTGGCTAATTCCTCTGGTTTATTCACATTTTTTAAAACTTTGGTATTTGCTAATTTAACCAATTCAATCTCCGAATTAATCAAAACCTTGCGTGGACAAGAATAACCTCGCGCCAAAAATTGATATAAAATTGGATAACTTCGAGGTTCCCAAATCGTAATTAGCGGTTCTGGAAAATCAGTTTCTGGATTGTAGAATGCCGTTGCTACCGCTGAAGAATTTCTATTTTTAATTAAAAAATCAATTGTCTTTTTATCCAATAATGGCAAATCACAAGCAACTACCAACCAAGCCTGATTTGGATGTTCTCTAAACGCAGAAAGTATCGCCCCAAACGGACCCAGCCCTTTAAAAGTATCTCGTAAAATAGGTAAATCCGACTCCATTTCTTGTCCTTCTCGAAAGGATAAAAACGTCCTGTCACACACGGCATTCATCATTTCAAAAACATATTCTCGCTGTGGTTTTCCATGATAATCAATCAATCCTTTATCGCGTCCCATCCGCGTACTTTTTCCACCTGCCAGCACCAAACCATATAATTTAGGTTGTGCTGCTTCCATTTTTTTAAAAAAGAATTCTGCTATTTTTTCAAAATCACCAATGGAAACGACTGGGATTTTCTCAAAATTGTCCAGACTATTTTTTAAAAAAGGAAACACCTCCGTCTCGCCATTTTGTAAAATAATCAACTCAACATTGGTTAGTCTATCTAATTTTCGCTGTAAAGAATCTTTCTTTCTGGCATCTATAAAAACGACCTGACTCTTTGCTTTAAAATGATTTCCATTTACCAACACCACATCCACCTCATTGAATTGCTGCTGAAAATGCCAATTATCTAATTTCGCTTTTTTATCAAAACGATGAAAAGTAATTTTGTCCGTATACTCCATTGTTGCGCCAAAAGACATCGCAGAATCGGCATCTGTCACCGCTTCATCTGCGCTTTTGTGGTCGGCATCGATGTAGCCTATTTTATATTTTGTGGATAAAGATTGGGTGAGTTGAAAGGCTAATTTTTTAATGTCGCCGCAAGGTGTGCCGATGAACGACCATTCGTTGCGGGCAAAGTTTCCGAGGTTAGGGCGGGACAGTTTGGCGTGTTTTTGATGCTTCATTTTAACTAAGGATTATGAATGAGCGTGAGTTGAGGATAAAAGTTAACAATACAAAAGTTTTTAAAACTTTTGTATTCTATATTCTAAAGCTTTTGTATCCTACGACTAAGCTATACGTTTATATCTTTGAGTTGTACAATACAAAAGCTAACAATACAAAAGTTTTTAAAACTTTTGTATTCTATATTCTAAAGCTTTTGTATCCTACGACTAAGCTATACGTTTATATCTTTGAGTTGTACAATACAAAAGCTAACAATACAAAAGTTTTTAAAACTTTTGTATTCTGTGTTCTAAGAATTTTGTATGCCATACCTAAAAAAGTCTCTTGTCCGAACGCACCCCACAATAGTAGCATTACTTTTAATTCACCGCCATAATTCTTGTTGATGACAAACTCCCTTAAACCTGAAATTTTAATCCATCAAAAGCAATCTCAACATTTTCTGGCAACAATTTAGAAACCTCCTCATGCAATCCCATCACGTGACTCAAATGCGTCAAATAGGTCTGTTTTGCGCCTACTTTTTTAGCAAAAGCTAGAGATTCTTCCAAAGTCATGTGCGAAAAATGCTCACGTTGTTGCAAAGAATCAATAACGATAGTTTTCACACCTTTCAGTTTTTTAAACTCTTCATCTGCTATCGTTTTCATATCTGTTAAATAGGCAAAATCACCAATTCTAAAACCTAAAATTGGTAAGCGACCGTGCATGATTTCTATAGGAATAATCTCAATACCTTTGATTTCAAACGGTGTATTTTTATCGATTGTTTTTAATTCTAAAAGCGGCGCGCCTGGGTAAGGATTTTCCACAAAAGCATAACCAAAACGACTTCTTAAATCTCGCTGTACTCTTTCTACAGCATAAAGTGGCATATTTTGACGTGTCCGAAAATTCATCGGACGCACATCATCCACGCCAATCACATGGTCAGTATGTTCGTGGGTAAAAATGATGGCATCGACATTTACGACCTTTTCCCGCAACATCTGCTGCCGAAAATCAGGGCCGCAATCTATCACAATATTCACATCGCCTACTTGCACCAAAGCCGATACCCGTAGCCGTTTGTCTTTCGGATTGTCCGATTGACAAACTTTGCAGTCGCAGCCGATGACGGGGATGCCTTGCGAAGTTCCCGTGCCTAAAATGGTGATGGATGTGGTTGGTGTCACATTCGTGTTTTGAGAATACAAAAGTTTCTAAAACTTTTGTATTGTTTTGCATGATTAAGTGGTTTTTTCCTTTTCCTCCTCATCTTCTCCCGCCAATTTCGCTTTATGCTTTAAAACATCTTTATAAAATTTCGCCGTTTTTTCACTTAAAATCGCCTCTTCCACATGCACATTATCTAAAATGTCAAACAAAGTCGAAATGCGCCCATCCACTTCAAAAAACTTGCTAATAATCGCAATTTTTCGGTCTTCCACGATGCAATAGCCGCTGTTGAAATTGCCCTTTTCGTAGCGCACGATGTATCCAATTTCTTCAAATAACAATTCGACTTTTTTCAAAGTATGTTTGGTATAATTCATGTTTTGGTTGATTTGTTATTAGTGATTGGTTAATTGGTTGGCAAAAATAAACTTTTTTGCGGGAATGTCTGAATTACAGGAATCTACGACCTTTTACTATAAATAATATGATTAAAAAAGCTAATTTCGCGCCTTCTTATGCTCAAAAATAAAATTTGGAACTTTTTTAGCATAAGAAACAGTTCAAAAAAGAACAAGTTTTCCCTGTTGTTTTGGGAGAGCTAAAAATTTATAATTATGATTAAAATTACTTTTCCTGACGGCAATGTCCGTGAGTATGAAGCAGGAATCAGTGGTCTTGAGGTCGCAAAATCTATCAGCGAAGGATTGGCTCGAAATGTATTATCCGCCCGTGTGAATGGCGAAGTTTGGGACGCGACCCGTCCGATTGAAACCGATGCGCGTGTCCAGTTTTTGACCTGGAACGACGACGATGGACAAATGACGTTTTGGCACTCGACCGCGCACTTGATGGCGGAAGCGTTGGAGGCATTGTACCCCGGCATTAAATTAGGAACTGGACCCGCTATCGAAGGTGGTTTTTACTACGATATTGACCCGGGCAAACATTCAATTTCTGAGCATGATTTTCCAAAAATTGAGAAAAAAATGCTGGAATTGGCGCGCTTGAAAAACGCGTATGTGCGTAAGGATATTTCAAAAGCGGATGCCGTGAAATACTTTACCGAAAAAGGCGATGAGTACAAATTGGAATTGATTGAAAAACGCGGCGACGATGAAGCCTTGACTTTGTACGAACAAGGCAATTTCGTTGATTTATGTCGCGGGCCACACTTGCCAGATACGGGTAAAATTAAGGCGGTAAAATTGATGAAAGTCGGTGGGGCATTTTGGCAGGGCGACGAAAATCGGCAGCAAATGACTCGTCTGCGCGGAATTTCTTTTCCAAAACAAAAGGAATTGACGCAGTATTTGAAGATGTTGGAGGAAGCCAAAAAACGTGACCACCGAAAGTTAGGGGCAGAGTTAGAAATCTTTATGTTTTCTGAAAAAGTGGGCGCAGGTTTGCCAATTTGGTTGCCAAAAGGTACGGCTTTGCGGTCGCGCCTGGAGAATTTTTTGAAAGACGAGCAAGTCAAACGAGGCTACCAACCCGTCATCACGCCGCACAT
>CAYUNA010000009.1:0-26972 GCA_964445895.1 uncultured Saprospiraceae bacterium
GCGGACGGACTGATGATAGCTAAAGAATTATAGCATTACATTTGGTACACCGCCAAAGTGTGTAACATCAGTAATTAATACGTAGTAATTGACAGGTCATTTCGTCCGAAATAGAGAAAAAAATGGTCTATTAGTTCAACACAATAATTACAATGCGCGTTGTCTGCGGCAACGCGGAAGGGGGCTTGAGAGATAAAAACCTTTTTTGCAAAACTGTTTTTATCCCTCACACTCCCTCTGTTTAAATTATATCATAACTGTCAATTATTTAGGATTTGAACCAGTAGTTTGCATAAAAACAGGTGTGAGTACTTTTAATTTTTTTTTAAAATCCTATAACTCCTTTGATTTTTCAAAAAAAATCGGAAATTTGCCGACCGATACACATATATACTAATACATAAATATACCAAAAAGTATGTCAGTAGATATAGAAGCACTGAATCAGCAAATTTATCAAGATAGCGCCTTTGTAGAAAGATTGAATGCCGAAACGGGCAAAGTAATCATCGGACAGCATCACATGATTGAACGGTTGATGTTGGGATTGTTGGCAAAAGGGCATATTTTACTGGAAGGTCTGCCTGGTTTGGCAAAGACCTTGGCGATTAAAACCTTAGCGAGTGCCGTAAATGCCGACTTTCAACGGATTCAATTTACGCCCGATTTGTTACCAGCCGATATTGTGGGAACGATGATTTATAATCAGGGCAAAGGCGATTTTACGGTTCGGAGAGGTCCGATTTTTTCCAATTTTGTCTTGGCGGATGAGATTAACCGTGCGCCTGCGAAGGTGCAATCAGCACTGTTGGAGGCGATGCAAGAGCGACAAGTGACGATTGGCGGAACAACTTACCCGTTGCAAGAGCCGTTTTTGGTATTGGCAACGCAGAATCCGATTGAGCAAGAAGGAACCTATCCGTTACCTGAAGCACAGACCGACCGTTTTATGATGAAGGTAAAAATTACGTATCCGACGAAGGACGAAGAACAGCAAATTATGCGTTTGAATTTGGGTGATGAATCTTTCGGGAAAGTGAACCAAGTAGTAACTGTTCAAGATATTTTGAAGGCTCGGAAGTCAGTGCAGAAAGTATATATGGACGAAAAAATTGAGCGATATATTTTGGATATTGTCTTTGCCACGCGACAACCGCAAGATTATGGTTTGAGTAATTTGATGCCATTAATTAACTATGGAGGGTCGCCACGTGCGAGTATCAATTTGGCGAAAGCGGCGAAAGCTTACGCATTTTTGCAACGTCGGGGCTATGTGATTCCAGAAGATGTACGGGCGGTTTGTGAAGATATCATGTGTCACCGAGTTGGGATTACTTATGAAGCAGAGGCTGAGAATGTGACGCAGGAGGACATTGTGAATCAAATTTTAAATACGGTGGAAGTGCCTTAAAGGCTAGTTTAGCTACCGAAAATCATGGTGATTTTGAAAATCACCATGATTTTTTTTATTCTCCCTAAAAACAAACCTTTTCCAATACCGATTCTATGAACAAACTACTTGCTTTTTTACTCATTAGCTTACCCATTCTTAGCTTTTCACAAACAGAAAACACCCGTTATTTCAAAGGTAGAATTGATGATTTCAATGATATCAATATTACACTAACTTGCAATAAATCAGATTGTGAAGGGACGTTGAAATATCTACGAAGTGAAACTACATTTGAATTGAAAGGAAATCTTTATGATGAAAACTTAGAATTGAAAGAAATTGATGCTGCGGGTAATTTAACAGGGCGAATCAATGGAAAATTGATTGGAAAGAACATCAATGCACAATGGACAAATTTTGATAGAACCATTAGTAGTCGGATTATTTTAGAGGAAACTTTAGTTGCCGATAATTTACCAACTTATTGTGGAGAAAATAAATCAATTGCTCAGTTTATCCATAAAAATGGTGACGAAACGATTCAATTATTAGTACAAGCAGGTGCAAATAATCAAGTTTTAGGAAATGCGGATTGGAACGGTAAATTGTATCAATTACAAGGAGAATTAGCGACAAACAACTCTTTTTATGCTCGTTTAAAAAGCAACGATGGACAAATTTATACTCTTGAAAGTGATGCTTACAGTCCAAGTCGAACGCTAAGAGCAACACTAACGGATGTCAATAAAAAGTCGAAAAATCTGACTTTCAAACTCCGCGAACAGCTCGAAGTCGGCTGTGTGCGCTACGCAGACTATTCAACGGCTTATGATGCTACTTATCCGAAAACAAAGAATAAAGCATTTAATGACTGGATAGAAACTGTAATTTTTGATTGGGCAAATACTTGTCAAAATTATGTGAGTTTGAATCAAAACGATATTTTAAGTGCTGAAAATCGGGCAGTAAATCGGGCAACGGCTTGGGTCGATTTAACGTATTATTCAAAGGAATTCATTACAGGATTTATTATTTTTAATAACAATTGGGATAACCAATCGCGCTGTATTTCTTTCAATTTTGACTTAAAAAATGAAATCAGTATTATTCAAAAAGACCTGTTTAGAAACATTTTTGACTTACCTATTTTTACGAGAAAAGTAGCCACTAATTTTTTCAGAAACCATCCGTTGTATAACGACGCTGATTTTAAAGAATGGATAGAAACTGTGGAATTTCCACATTTTACCATTCAGCGCGAAGGCATCAATTTTAGTACTGATTTTGACCTCATTTACGGTCAGCAGAGTATGTTGATTCCTTATATTGAATTGGCGCAGTTTCTTCAACCGGGGGTCTTGTCGGGACGAGATTTGGATTAAGGAGCTAACTTAAAGCATGATTAATTTAATCTATTATACGTTTCCACAAATTTAATGCGTTTTTATAGAATCGAGCTCATTTTTCAGAAAACGAGCCGTTTTTTCACATTTGATTATCATTTTTAATAAAATTTTATTTTTCTAATAAATTTTTATTAAAATATAAATTAATTGTAATACCTTGCCGTGCTATTCAAGAAACAAATTACTATAACTTACTGTAGAAGCTGCCATTAAAAATCATTTCTGTAAATGACCTTTTTTGGAAACTTTTCACAAAACTGACAGGTTTAAAATTAACAAAATTAGGTTTAAATAGCTGATTTTCAATATTTTAAAAACAAGTACCAGTTTACAGTTCTACACACCACTTACTAAGATGCTTGACAAAATTATTGAAAAACTTGCACAGGAATTCACCCTCGAATACGGAATTTTAGGCTTGGCATTTATTGGTTTAGCCTATCTTGTATACCAATTGACCATGCGAATTTTGGGTGATAAAGACAAACAAATAGAACATCTGTCTGACGAAAACAAAGAATATCGGGAACGTTTTACCAAATTATTGGATAAACAGTTTAATTTTGGGGCAAAAGAGAAAACCGATATGGACAAATAGAGATTGAACAGCAAGGGGATTTAACTGTTTTATTTTTATTAAAATCTATTTCACAAATTTTAAAATATGCTGATTGCAGCCACCATCATAGTGATTTTTGGAGCCGTTTGGTTATTGATGCGACTGTGGGCTATCCACAAACACAACCGAACATTGTATACGATGTACGACTATCGCCGCGAGATTATGAGCCTTATGCGTAGTGAACGTATCGAAAAAAATGTAGACAAAAACGACTACCGAAAATTGAGAAGAACACTCGACAATACGAACTTGGTAATTGACGATTTTGAAAGAAATGAGCCGTCGCCCTTCGCATTTTTTAGTTATATTAAACAATCAGGCAAGCAAGCATTTAGAGCTGATATTCGACAAAAAAGACTGTCTTTAGCTGATAACGAAGAAGTAAAACATCAACAAAAAAATCTACACCGATTATTGTCATGGTCTGTTTATTATCAAACGCCTGCGATATTTAGAAACAAGTCTTTAGTCACTGGATTGTTGACGATTTTTGGTTGTAAAAATACACGAACGACGCCACCAAAAGAATCGTATGCGGAGTGGGTAGGGACGCAAGTGAGTCAGCCATTAACAAAGGATTTTTCGGCGGAGATTTGAGACGGCGCACTGTTTTTCACACACGGCATCTTCATTCATTCATTTTTTTTTTAAGTATTGAAAAGCCTGATTTCAAAACTTGTCCCCTTCCCCAATTCACTCTTTACGGAAATTTCCCCACCATGCGCTTCGACGATTTTCTTCACATAAAAAAGCCCTAACCCGAGTCCTTTCACATCATGCACATTCCCTTTATTGACCCGATAAAATTTCTCAAAAATATCAACACCTTTTTTCAAATCCATACCAATTCCGTTGTCTTTTATTTTTAAAATAAGCTGGTTATCTCTAAAAAAAGTGGAGACTTGAATCTTCGGTACTTCTTTGGAATACTTCACGGCATTGTCTAGTAAATTATAAAACATCGTCGTAAAATGGAACGTATCAATTGGTAGAATAATTTTTTGTTCCGAAAAATCAGTCTTAATTTCTGCGTCAGAATTGCTAAGTTTTATTTTAAAATCTGCCACTCGATTGGCTAAAAATTCATGGATATCTATTTCCTCTGTATTCAGCATCAAACCTCTATCCGCCATGCTGCTATCCATCGCTTGGTCAATTAATTTTTGCAAACGCGTATTTTGGCGTTCAATTAAATCAGCGAGTGAATCAATTTTTTTACTAGTAGTTTGCACTTTTGGGTTCTTCAGGTTTTTACTCGCCAGACTAATCGTGGCTAACGGCGTTTTAAATTCATGCGTAATATTATTAATAAAATCCTTTTGCAAATCCGCTTCCCGTTTTTGACGAATTAAGGTTCGTAGCGTAAAAAGAAAAATACCAATCACTGCTAAAATCGACAACCCCGCAAGCAATAAAACGGTCGTCATTCTTTTCAAAACCATCGCCTGTTGATCGTCCACATCCACCAACATGGTCATACCAATTAGAAAATCATTTTCAGAATGGGTAAAAGATTGGACAGGAAAGGCATCCGTCAAATCCAGTAAATTTCCTTCAATCTGATGTTTCAACATAATGGTATCAAATAGGAAAGTATTTAGTGGTTGCCCATTTTCATTTAAGCCCAAAAAATTAATAATCGTTGCATGTTTAAAAGCAATATTTTTATCGCGATTGATTAATTCTTTTTTTACAAAATCACCAAAGATGTCCTCCTGTCGCAAGGTCTTCACCGTTTCGTCAATAAATGCCTGACCCGTATATTTCTCTTTTGTCTTGTAGGTTTCTGCCAATTTTCGCGTTGCCCGATACAGGGAATCTAAGGTATCTTCGGTCGCATTATACGGTTCTAAAATATCAACGACCTCCATCACCAATTCTTCTTCAAACTGCTGGTTTTCAAACGCGAATGTCCGCTGCACCAAAAACCACTGAATAGCAATCAGCAACAATACTGCTGCAAACGAACAAACAACCAATAAGCGAATTTGAATCCGATTCATACTGCAAATGTAGTGATTCGTCTCGTTTTCCACACGAATATCCTAGCTTAACCACCCGTTAACTAAGCATTAACCACGATACCGCAACCCGTTCCCGACCTTTGTGTCATTATGGTTGACTCGATTATCGTGATTATTTCGATTAGCCCGATTGACGTACAAAATCGAAATAATCCAGTCAATCGAAATAATCAATTAACTAACCGCTCTTTGCACACTCTAAATGTATTCGCTAAAAATCACAAAGAGCATCAAAATTTGTAACATGAAAAAGTTAAGTATTTTATCTTTTGTACTCACATTCGTCTGTTTTCAAATGATTGCCCAAAATTCCAAAACGTATAATTTGGATAAGTTTAATGCGATTTCTATTACCAATTCTGCAGACGTTGTTTTCTCTACGGGCCCACAAGCAGTAAGTGTTACAGGTGCGGCTGATTTGGTCGAGACATTGAATATTTATGTAGAAAAAGGTACGTTGAAAATTACATCCAAAAAAGGAAAAAAAGGAAATTGGTACGGAAAAGACAACATCAAAGTAACTGTCAGCGCACCTTCTTTACGGGCTTTGGCGGTTTCGGGAAGTGGTGATTTTTTCTCAGACAGCAATTTGGATGAGGAAAAATTCAGTATTGCAGTAAGTGGCAGTGGCGATGTATTATGGAAAGGAAATATCAATTGCCACGAGGTCAAAATTGCTTGTTCGGGCAGTGGTGATGTCGAGTTGAAAGGTAGTGCTGCCAATGCGTCAATTGCTTGTTCGGGCAGTGGCGATGTTGAGATGGAGGGGTTCAAAATAAAAGAAGCTAAGGTTGCGAACTCTGGCAGTGCGGATGTAGAAATTTACGTTTCTGAAAAATTATCAGCCGTCAATTCTGGTAGCGGCGATGTAGAAGTGAAAGGAAGTCCTGATAAAAAATCTATTGTCAACACAGGGTCAGGCGATATTGACTACAAATAGTTTTTACTAATTCTCCAAAGTACGGAGAAATAATACCATGAATTTTAAGAAGAAGCTGGTGCATATTTGCACTGGCTTTTTTTTTACAAACTCTTTTAGGAACAATTTGAAAATGCAAACAACCAAACATTGTCGTATCTTTGCGTTTTTTGAAAAATATAAAAGTTTTAGAACCTTTTGTATTCTGAAATCGAATATTCAACAGCAATGGCAGAACAGAACTTTGTAGATTACGTAAAAATAAATTGTCGGTCAGGACACGGAGGCGCAGGATCAGCCCACCTTCACCGCAATGCGATGACCGCAAAAGGTGGACCAGACGGTGGTGACGGTGGCCGTGGTGGACATATCATCGTAAAAGGCAATAGAAATATCTGGACTTTGCTGCCTTTGAAATACCGAAAACACGTCATTGCAGGAAATGGAATGCCAGGAACGGGAAATCATAGTTCGGGTGCGTTTGGAGAAGATATTTATTTGGAAGTACCTTTGGGAACCGTCGTGAAAGATTTTGAAACAGGAGAAATTGAATTTGAAATTACCGAACACGATGAGGAGATGATTGTCGTTGCCGGTGGTCGTGGTGGACAAGGAAATGCACATTTCAAATCATCCACCAATCAAACGCCACGATTTGCGCAGCCTGGTGAGGAAGGAGAGGAAGCCTGGAAAATTTTTGAGTTAAAAGTGTTAGCAGATGTCGGTTTGGTTGGTTTTCCAAATGCGGGAAAATCAACGTTATTGTCTGTGGTAAGTGCCGCAAAACCAAAGATTGCCAACTATCCATTCACCACACTTGTCCCCAACTTAGGTATGGTAAAATACCGGGATACGCGTTCATTTGTCATGGCAGACATTCCCGGAATTATCGAAAAGGCCCACGAAGGAAAGGGCTTAGGGCACCGATTTTTACGGCATATCGAACGGAATGCGACGCTACTTTTTATGATTCCTGCTGACTCGGATGATATTAAAAAAGAATATGCCATTTTGTTGAATGAACTAAAAATGTATAACGAAGAATTGATTTACAAACCCCGCGTTTTGGCAATTTCGAAAAGTGATATGCTGGATGAAGAGATGAAAGAATTGTTACAACCAGAACTACCAGAAGGGTTACCGGTATTGTTTATTTCGTCAGTGGCACAGCAAGGCATTCAGGAATTGAAGGATTTATTGTGGAAGATGATGAATGAAGAGACATAATTTTGACAAGTTACCATTTTCTCAACCATTTTTACATTTCAAATATCTATATTTATCCCGAAAATTTACAACGGTTTCCGGTGTGCCTCCGTCCACCGTGTGCCGTTCACCGTTAACTGCTTAAAAAATATCCCATGTATCGCGCTACCCTAAATCAATTATTCCTCCTTCTTTGCGTCGCTTTTTTCCATAATATCTCCTTCGCCCAAATGGTGACACTTACACCCGTCACTCCTGAAGATTTTTTCGTTTGTGGCAACGGCGATTTTGAATTCACTTTGACCAATGGAGATACGCCATTGAATGATGTCGTTTTGACCATCCAATTTTCCACGCCAAGTGGCACAACTTGCGGCATGACATTTCAAGACGTGACGGGTGCAACACCGATTTCTCCCGTAGATTCCTTAATGCCAATGTTGGAAATTGGTGATTTGGCAGCCGACGAAATCGCCACTTTTACCGTCACAGTCAATGCCCCTTGTTCTGTTTTTGACTGTATAAATAATGGTGAATTATTTCAAAACAACTTCACGCTGACTCATAGCGGCGGAACAATTGCGATTCCTCCGTCTCCCATTTATACCGTCGAAACTGCCAATTTGGTCATTACGAATATCACTCCTCAATTCACAGAACTCTCGCAAGGCGATGTCATTACCCGAACGATTACGATTAGAAATACCCGTTTTGGTCCATTATCAACATTCACTTTTTGCGATGCGCATCAAGGCGGTTTTTGTGCTACTTCTAATTTAGGAGACGTCATTCAGGAAGACAGCACTAATTTTTGTTTGGAATTAACAGCTGCGGATTTCATGACGATTGGCGACGGTGATGGCTTATTTGAAAAAGATGAAATTATCGTTATTGAAGAAGAATTGGAAATTAAATCATGTGGTGTTCAGCAATCTTCTTTATCGACGATTTCGGTTGGTTGGGGCTGCGACGGCGATGTTTGTCAGGAAGATGAAAAAATTGTGGGCGTTAGTTTTTTACCAACGACGCTGAATCCTAATTTAGTTTTTGAACCCAGTGCCAGTGTTCCAGCATGTTTTTGCGGTTCAGAACCTTTTTTACAAAGCATAACTGTTACCAATATTGGTGCAGGAACAGCACTCGATTTAAATTTGACGATGAATCAAGCCGTTCCGAGTGGCGGCATGGATTTAATTAGCTTTTATGTCGATAGTGTAGGGACGATTGTGGATATACCTGTTGTTCCAGCTTTATCCGAACCATTCCCTACCGATGCGCCTTGCGATATTGACCCCGAAATTTGGCGGCGTGCCATCGCTTCTTTTCCAGCATTGGCGGCAGGCGCATCTATCACTTTTTTTTGGGAAACCTATATGTGCGACCAAGAATGCCTCGGCGAAAATATTCAGTGGGACTATGGTTATCAATACCAATCATTTTGTGGAGAAGAAACTTTTGTTCCTGACACAATACCTGTCATTGCCTCCGAAGATGCACTAACCACTATTTTGTCGATAGATGGTGGAGGGGCATTGATGGACGGTATTACCCACACTTTCAATTATACAATCGACTATGCCAACTTAGATGAGGACGATGGAACACTAACGATTGAAATGGAAATTCCTTGTGGCTTATCTTGGGAGGATACCAACAATCCAATGTTAGGTGGACAAAATCCGTCAATTAGTTTTGAAACATTAGCCGAAGCCGAAGCGGTTATTTTATCCTATAACTTGCCGATGCCCGCCGATTCCTTAACCGCAAGTTTTGAATTAACTTTTAATTGCGCTGAGTTTTGCACCGACGATTTGTTGTGTCAGGATTCGATTGAAACGTCGTGCATGGGTTTGGATTCTTGTACCATCGAAGCCGAATTACAACTCACTATTCCGATTATTACTTCCGTTAATCAGTGTGAACCATTTCCCAATGAATGTGCGCCACAAAGTTGCTATTCCGCTATCTTTTCACAAGAATGTGAGATAGATTCCTTTTGTATCGAAACCGTTCCGGGCTATGTCAATTATCAATTTACAGCAGGACGCAGCAATTTTGGCTTGGCAGATAACAATGATGACCAGATTTGCGATGCAGGCCCGCCAGATTTAAATTTGATAAATGACCATCGTTTGCTACCTGGTGACACCATTCATGCAGAAGTTAGCGGTGAAATTGTGGTGGATGTTCCGGGGTCAACATTTGAACGAGGCATCATCGAAATTTTCTTTACAGGTGGTTTGACAACTGGCGTAAATTCTGATTTTTACACTTCTGATGGGGTCATTCCGCTGACAGCGAATGTCCGAATATTTGATAGCAGCACGAATACTTATTATGATTGTGAAGCACCTTTATCTGATATAAATGAGTCCCCTTTGGTTTATCAATACGACTACTCGCCCGCCGCTTTGTCAGGTGCAAGTTGTGGCATTCCAGCTGATTTTGTTTTTGAAAATGGAGACTCCATTTTGTTTGACACTGATTTTAGAATTGGTAAAAACATAATACGCGAAGATGACACTACACCTTTAATGGTTCGTTTGAGTTTATCGCCATCCGTTTTGCTTTTCAATGACCCAATTACCAATACTAATGACGTTTTCCGTTGTGGTTGTGCGCAAGAAGTTTTTGAAATATCAGGTTATGAGTACATGACTTTTCCGGGAGTTTTTGCAGTGCCACCCTGTGATGAATCAGAATTTATTGGTGGTAGTTTATTTCAATTAATTTTAGAAGAAGGCAATTTTTTCCCTTTTGAATGTCGACAAATTGGAACCCTGACTGATTTTAAATTAAACTTGCCTGATGGTTTTGAAATTGTAGAATCGAAACTCACTTTTATAAGAAATCAAGATGGAGGAGATGTCATTGCTGAGCAAAATTTAACGCCTCTAATTAATGGAAACCAGGTTTGTTTCGAGGTCGCTGATTTTCAAAATAACGGCTTGGATGAAGGGTTTTTAGCCCTATTTCAATATCGTTTTTCCGCAGAGTGCGACATCTCTGGTTCACAAGATTTAGGAACGATAGCAACGATTGATTTTCTCGACCAATTTCCAGAAACCGCTGACCCGTTTGATTACGAAGTTGTATCTCCCGCCTTACGTACCTTGAATCCGAACCTGATTGTATCCACGCCGTTGTGCGACATTACGGCATTCAACAATCAAGCGGTTTTGGATTTTGATTTAATTAATTTTCAAACCGTCGTTGCCTCTCAAGCTAGCGGAACGGCAGAAAATGTCTGGATTTATCCTATTTCCAATTCTGGTGAAATCACGAATTGCTCCATTTTAAATTTAGAAACGGGACAATTTTTACCGCAGACAAATGGTATTTTTCAATTGGATTCTCTCCTTGCATTAGACACCTTTTCGTTACGCTTAATTTGCGATAATATGAGTTGTGATTTGGAAGAAGTCGAGCTGAATTTTGGCTGGAGTTGCACTCCATTTACCAATCCAATCAATATGCCCTGCAATACCGAAACCAAAAATTTAACATTTACTGCACCACCTGGCGAACTCGAATTGACCGTAGAAGGTCCGGCGGATTGTAGCGATTTATGCGATACGATTCCGTACCATACGCTTGAAGTTTTCAATGCAGGACTCGGCACCGCTTATAATGTGAACATTACCGCGCAAGTACCTACGGGCGTAACCTATTTAGCGGGAAGTACACAGGTCGAATACCCTTGTGACAGTGGCACATTTATCCCTGTTGCCGACCCGGTGCTGTTGCCAAATGGTGATTTGATTTGGAATATGTGTTCTCTCATTCCAGCCTTGGAGGGCTGTGGATTGCCGCCAGTTATTTTTGATGAAAACTGTTTTAAAATGCGCTTTTTAAGCCAATCTTCTTGTGATTTGGTCATCAATAGCTTTTTTATTTTCTCCGTTTCTGGCGAACAAAACTGCGGCGACCCAACCAATACGCTGTCTGATATTGGCGAAAATTTGTGCATCAACGACATCGAACCGCCGTTTGCTGGAACGATAAATGTCAACTCTGGTGATGTTATCTGTGATGATGTAAACACGCATTTAGTGACCGTGCAGTTGAACGGCGACACGCAAATTGGCGATTGCCTCATCATCGAAACACCGAATGGATTGGCTGCCAATTGCGTTGATTTTATCAATCCTACCCTCCCCTGTAATGTGACAACCGACGATGGAAATTACGTCATTGCGCTGCCGCCAAACGTGCCTGCGGGTAATCTAATTGTCCTCAATTTGGAAACCATCGGTTATCAAAATCTCGAATGCGGCGATTACAATATGACCATCCAAGCCGCTACGCAGACAGTGGCCAATTGCGTTGCGCTTCAAGATACTTGTTCTACTAAAGTAGTAGTTGCTTCGGCGATTGCGAACCTTCCCGTTGACCGACCGATTTTTGAGTTATCTGATTTTCTGGTGACCGCTTCGCCTGCGGGTACAAATGATGTCGTTGATTTTACTATAAATATTGGCAATACTGGCGCGCCTGCCCCGCCAATTACGACGATTGAATTTTATTTAAATACTAATTTAGTTCACACCGCAAACATCAATTCGACGATTCAAATTGATGAAATAATTCCGCTTTCGGGCAGCTTTGAAATCCCCGAAAATAGCCTTTGCGACCTCATTGCGACCGTCAATCCTGTCTGTGCGTGTGCATCTGACACTATTTCGGTCGGTAGTCCAATCACGTATTTAACAGGACAAAATGATACGATTTGCTCGAATGAAATACTGCTTTTGAGTGTACAAAAAAAGCCAGGTTTTATTTATCAATGGACATCTCCCAATGACCCTGATTGTGTGGATTTTTTAGCTTGCGAAACCTGTACAATCACAACTTTCTCTTTTGACAATTTAGAAAAAGAACCCAAAACCTGCCAGTTTATTTTATTAGAAAGCGATAATCAAGGCTGTCTGATTCAAAATGAAATCAGCGTAACCGTGATGCCAACACCTGAAATTTGCCTCGGTGATTCCCCAATTTGTCTTGGCGAAACGGCGAATTTATGTGCTTCGGATGGCGTGAGTTTTACCTGGTCACCCATCGTCTCCAATGAACAATGTATTTCGGTGCAACCGACGCAAACGACGACTTATTCTGTAACCATCGTAGATGCGCAGGGCTGTACGGGGACGGATGAATTTACGGTAGAGGTTGTGCCATTGCCTATCATTGACTTAGCAAATGAGATACTTTTTTGTGATGACGAAACGGCACAATTAGATGTAGGTTTTAATGAAAATTATAATTATAACTGGTCACCAGGTAATCCCGTATTAAACAATCCATCCATTTCTAACCCGACGATTGTTTTACCGATGAACGGCATTTTTTCTGTTACCGTAACAGATAATAATAGCTGTCAAACTATCGGACAGACGGACGTAACATTCGGCGATACGCCCGAATTAAGTATCTCTCCCGATATTTCAATTTGCCTGACAACCTCGGCGACGATTACGGTGGGCGGCGCAGATTCTTACATTTGGGATACGCCCATTGTACCTGCTGATTGTCAAAATGCTGACTGTTCGGAAATTTTAGTAATACCAACCGAAACGACGACTTACACCGTGACGGGCGAAAGTTCTGATGGTTGTACGGCACAAATTTCGGTAACAATCACCGTTGTCGATGGTGAGATTACGACCGAAGAAACTTCCGAAATCTGTGAAGGGCAAAGCATTTTTATTTTTGGAGAATTAGAAACTGAAGCGGGCATTTATTGCGAAACTTATCCCTTATCCGCAGGCTGCGACAGTACGCATTGCATTACCGTTTCAATAAATCCAAATGTTTCAACAACGATTGATACCATGATTTGCGAAAACACGACCTTGACATTTAATGGAGAGGAATATTCCGAATCCGCAACCATTAATTTGGAAACAACGCAAGGTTGTGATAGCACGATATTTTTAAATATTAACTTTTTTACCACACCCGTTCTAACCTTAAATGCCAATCAGGATGTTGCAATTGGCGACACTGTCTTTCTCTCCAATACGGATGAATTTGTCGCTTACGAATGGACTTCTTCAACTGGAAACAATTTAGCAAATTGCGACGGTTCGCCCGATTGTTTTGATGTTCCAACTGAAAATACAACTTATATATTGACTGTAACGGATGAAAACGGCTGTTCTGCAACTGATTCGATTAGCGTCACCGTTATCATCAGTTGTAACCCCGCTGATGCGGAAATTCCAAATGCTTTCACACCAAATGGTGACGGTACAAATGATACTTTTGCACCCGTTTTTGAAGAAACTGGTCAGGAACAAGTCCTCTCTATGCGCATCTGGAATCGCTGGGGCGACCTCGTTTTTGAAGGTGGTCAAGATGCCGTATGGGACGGAATGATGGATAATGAACCGGCAGCAGCAGACGTCTATATTTATATGATTAAATTGGATTGTCGATTTGGAGAGGAAGAAGCGACGTTACAGGGGGATGTGACTTTGATACGGTAGGATTTTTTTTTTGAGCACTTGTCATTCTGAGCACTTGTCATTCTGAGCGAAGCCGAAGAATCTGGCGTAATCATTATCCAGATTCTTCGACTTCGCTCAGAATGACAAGTACTCAGAATGACAAGTGCTCAGAACGACAAGACTAACCTTGCCCGTTGCAAAACCCCAATCGGATAAGTCTTCACTTCAGGAATCTCCTCTCCATCAATTTCTTGTTCTCCCGTCGAACTCACTGGCTCTAATTTTCCAGAAATAATCTCCCACATCAATTCCGTCTCACTTACTTTCTCGGTCGTTGTCAAAAGCAAATTACCCATAACTTCAAAACGTTGAAAATATTTTCCGCCAAGGAGATAACCTTCCATTGCAATAGAATTCTTCTCGTCAATTGAGTAAATACCTTTTGCGGTATCAACTGGAACGAGTTCGTAGTCACGTTTTCCAGCAATGGTATCTTCGCCGTAAAAAATAGTCCAGGTGTAGCGGTCGCTGTTGTGAATCGGTAAAATATGAAGTCGCATCGGAAGCGATTGGGCGAGTCCTTTACTATTAAAAATTTCTAAATTACCCGTCCACATGCCTTGCCATGAGGCAGGAAATGATAGACTGTCCGTTGCTATCTGTGCAAATGCCGCGGACATATTTAGAAAAAAGAACAAGACAATCAGGTTAGATAGTTTCATATTTTTTATTTTTGAGCCATTGAATCCTCTCAACAGTTAAAACTCGACTTTTACGATGAAAAATAAACTTGCAACCCTCCTACTCCTTCTTTCAGCTACTTTCTTATTCGCTCAAACGGATAACAAATTTCAACAAGAAGTCAATTATAAAATCGACGTGACGCTCAATGACGAAGCACATACTTTGAATGGCAGTATCGAGATTGAATACACTAATAATGCGCCAACGCCCTTATCAGAAATTTGGATGCACCTCTGGCCGAATGCCTATAAAAATATCAATACAGCGTTTGCACAGCAGCAGGTTCGGTTAGGAGATACAGAGTTTTATTTTGCGCAAGATAGTGATTTTGGATATTTGGACAAGTTAGATTTTCAAGTAGATGGCGTGACTGCGACCTGGGATTATGATAAAAAAAATGTGGACATCGCTAAAATTACTTTATCAGAACCGTTAAAATCAGGTAAAAAAATTACAATTAAAACCCCTTTCTTATTAAAAATTCCAGCGTCGTTCTCGCGATTGGGACATGTTGACCAAAGTTATCAATTGACACAATGGTTTCCGAAACCCGCCGTTTTTGACCACAAGGGTTGGCATCCAATGCCTTATTTAAATATGGGCGAGTTTTATTCAGAGTTCGGTGATTTTGAAGTAAAAATTACGCTACCCGAAAATTATGTGGTCGGCGCAACGGGCGTTTTAAAGACCGCTTCTGAAAAAGAATTTTTAAATAAAAAAGTACAAGAAACCAAGGATTATTTTAATGAAAGAAAACTTTTAAAAACAGATGTTTACGGCGAACCTGATACCTTTCCGACTTCCAGCCAAACAATGAAAACGCTTATTTACACAGCCGAAAAAGTCCATGATTTTGCGTGGTTTGCGGACAAGCGTTTTAAAGTGCAAAAAAGTGAAGTGGCTTTAAAGTCAGGAAAGAAAGTAGATACCTGGACAATGTTTACGGAACAACAAGCGGGGTATTGGCAAAAAAGTATTGATTATGTCAATCGTGCCGTAGCGTATTATTCGGAGATGATTGGTGAATATCCGTGGCCGCAAGCGACGGCGGTGCAAAGCGCATTGAGTGCAGGTGGTGGTATGGAATATCCGATGATTACGGTGATTGGATTGGCGGGAAGTCCCAAAGATTTAGACCAAGTGATTACGCATGAAGTAGGACATAATTGGTTCTACGGAATTTTGGCATCCAACGAACGCGAACACGCCTGGATGGATGAAGGCATGAACACTTACTACGAGTATCAATATATGAAAAAGTATTATGGCGGCAGTCGGGTAGTGCAAATGGGGCCTGCGTTTTTTGAAGCAAAAACGGACGTGGATAATATGGAAGCAGCATGGTTGTTTACCGCTCGAAAGCAGTTAGACCAAGCACCAGAAACGCATTCAGATGATTTTACACGGTTGAATTATGGGATAAGTTCTTATGTAAAACCGGGGTCGGCAATGCAGCATTTGGAAAGCTATTTAGGGGAAGACAATTTCAATAAAATCATGCAAGGTTATTATGAAAAATGGGCATTTAAGCATCCGTATCCAGAAGATTTTCGAGCATATGTGACGAGTCAGACGGATAAAAATTTGGATTGGTTTTTTGATGGATATATTAATTCTATTCAAAAAATGGATTATGCAGTTTCGAATATTTCTAGCAAAAATGACGCAATTGGTTTGACCATTAAAAATAAAGGGCAACTCAATGCGCCGTTTCCAATTTCAGGAATAAAGGATGGAAAAATTGTAGAAACGAAATGGTTTGAAAGCTTTTCGGGTGAAAGAGAAATCAGTTTTCCGCAAGGAGATTATGATAAAATCATATTGGATGCCGAACATACAACCCTGGAATTATACCGCACCAATAATAATATCAAAACGTCAGGCTTGTTGAAAAAAGCCGAGCCGGTGCGCTTAAAATTTGCACCATCAATAGAGAATCCACAGAAATCGGATGTGTTTTGGTTACCCGCGATTGGGTATAATGTCTATGATAAATTTATGCTTGGTGCGACATTTTACAATCGGACTTTACCTTCAAAGCGATTCGAATTTGCAGTCACGCCGATGTATGCATTTGGGACAAAAGAACTGGTGGGGGTTGGAAATATTGCTTACAATTTTTATCCCAAAAATACGTCGGCAAAGCAATTGACCATTGGCTTGGATGCGAAAAGCTTCACGTTCGCGCAGGATTCGTTAATTAATGTGGATAATGAATGGGAAGAAGTGCAGTATAAATTTGCCAAATTCGCTCCGTATGTGGCCTTCACTTTTAGAAAATCGCCGAAAAGTTTGACTGAACAGCAAATTAAACTACAGGCACATTTTATCAATGAAGAAGTAAAAATTTCGGATGATTCTACGGGACTATTTGCGGGAAAAGAGTGGGACGGTAATGTGGTTTATCGCTTGACTTATTCCTTGAAAAATCGAAATGCACTGATGCCCTTTTTTGCGGAAGTAAATTTAGAGCAATATTCGTTTAAGGATGTTTTTGAGAATGACCAAAACTATATCAAAAGTTCGTTGGAAGTAGCGACAGCGTATGTCTATGATGAAAATCGACAAGTGGACTTTCGCTTGTTTTTCGGTTATTTTATTGAAAATACTTTACGTGACCGTAATCCTCGAAGATTTAGTTTTTACCCGACTGCGCAAGGGTTTAACGATTATACCTACGATGATTTATATTTTGGTAGAAATACGACGACGGGCTGGGAATCGCGACAAGTGAACGACGGACAAGGAGGTCTAAAAGTGCCGTTATTGCAAAATCCGAATAGCGTCAGTTATGGTTCAAATGATTTTCTTTTTGGTTTAAACTTAAAAGCAGATTTACCGAAAGACTTGCCCTTGAATTTACCAGTGAAGCCTTATTTTGATATGGTTTATTCCAAAAGCAATCGAGAAAACGCAACTTCTGACGACCAATTCTTCTGGAGTGGTGGCATGATGTTAGATTTCTTTGACGGTATTGTTTCGATTAATTTTCCGATAGTGAATTCCGATAATATTAAAGAAAATTATAAATTTACTGGACGAGATAAATTCTTTGAAAGAGTAACTTTTAAAATTGATTTTCAGCGATTGAATCCCTGGAAGCTATCTGAAGAATCCATTGGTTTGTAAGTTTTTAGAAGTTTAAAATCCATTGGTAAAATAAAAACTGTAAATAAGAATACCTGAGATATAGAACAAATTCTCAACTCAACAGTTATAAAAAAATTATGGCGACTAAATGTAATTTATAGGCGTTGTAATTGAGGTATTTTTTTCGATTTTAAAGCTCGGTAAAATGGATAAGGAAAAATTTTTGAATTCAGGATTAATGGAGTTGTATGTGCTTGGTTTGGCATCGCCTGCAGAACAAGAGATTGTAATGGAGTTTGCGCTTACTTATCCTGACATTCAAGAAACCTTGGACTTATCGGTTGATGCTCTAGAAGAATATGCAAAAGCTAACGCAATAATGCCACCCAAAGATTTGCGAAAAAAAATACTAAACGAATTGGAGGAAGCAGAAGAAGTTAAACAAAAAATGTCGCTTGCTTCTGAAAAAAATGTAGCCCGCAAGTCGCGATTTTTAGTGCCACTTTTAAGCATTGGCATTTTGATACTTGGCATTTTAGCATTTATCCTTTTTCAAAAAAATCAGGCAGGTGCGCAGCAATATCAAGAACTACAAGAGGAATACGCGATATTTAAAGCAGCCTGCGAAGAAAAAAATGGACTCGGACAAAATTCAAATGGTAACTAAAATAGCTTGTTAATTGGTACACTGTAAAGTTAAAGAAAAATAAAAAACAGCATTTGTCAAACAGAATTCCAGTGAATTATCTTATTCTTGTCGTAATTTCCGACCTTTGCACAGAGAAACTCCCAATTACGTTAAATATTTTCTTACAGATTCCAGTTTTCATTATGAACAAATTTCTTCCAATTTTAGCCATAATTTTCCTCTTTCCATCTTCCATTTTGCATAGTCAAACTGAAGCGACAGACTCAATTCCTGAACCTTGTCAATTGGCATTGGATACTTACGATGAATTTGACAGCACACGCATGATTGCGACTTTACCGATTAAAATTGGCTTCCTTGTACCGACTAAAAATATCGCCGAAGATTTTGGTGGAAAAAATTTGACGGATGAGGCAAAAGTGGTATTTAGTTATGCGGAGAGTGAGGAGAATATTCGTTCGTTTTTCCTATCATTGGTGGTGGTGGAGCATCAATTTTTGAATATTGAAAATGATTTTAATGTCTTTTTTAAATTGGAAAATGGACAATTGGTTAATATTTATAACGTTCCAGATAGGGCAGAATTGAATAAAGAAATCATCATGTGGATGTATCAACATACCTGTGTAATTCCGTTAGAAGTTTATCATATTTTAAAAAATGAAAAGGTGGAAAAAATTCGGATAAATTACGAAGGCTACAAACGAACGATTACACTCGAACCTGACCAACGTCAGGCTTTACAAGATGCTGTCATTTGTGTGGATAACCGTTTGCGTGAAGATGTTTCTAAGCCATAGCTTCATTTTTGGAAAGGCTTTTGCATCTTTTAATAGTTATCTTATAATTACTGATATTACGCATCTGTTATATTATAAATGAAATGAAATGCGGCGCATAACGAAATATACAAAGTGCGTAACATTAGCTAATAAAATAAACGACCGACTTTTCTGACTACTGATAGTAAAAAACGGTCTGACCTCTGACCTCTATTATTTTTAAATAAACTGCGACCATGAAAAAAGGAAAGAACAAAAACCGTTCGCTTAAATTATTAGGATTACTTGCTGTATTGTTTTTCGGCGTTTCGACAACGATGAATAACGACCACGGGAAGTTTTTTGAAATTGCGAAGAACATCGAAATTTTCACCAATCTCTATAAAGAAATCAACACTTATTATGTGGACGACCTTGACCCCGCAAAGCTAATGCGGACGGGCGTCGATGCGATGTTGGAGTCCTTAGACCCTTATACCAACTACATTTCAGAATCAGAAATTGAGGGCTTTCGCTACATTACGGAAGGAAAATATAACGGAATTGGTGCGCAAATTCGCATCATTGATGACCTGATCACCATTACAGAACCCTATGAAGGTTCACCAGCTGACAAGGCTGGTTTGAAAGCAGGAGATCAATTATTGGCAGTTGATGGCAAGTCGGCAAAAGGCAAGTCTTCAGAAGAGGTAAATGAAATTTTGAAAGGTTATCCAGGGACAGAAGTTGAGTTGACGATTAAGCGACCAGGAGCATCAAGTGATTTGAAAATCAACTTAGTTCGAGACGAAGTAAGTGTACCAAATGTGCCGTATTCAGGTATGGTATCGGATAATGTTGGGTATATTGCATTGACAACTTTTACGCGGGATGCGGGTAGAAATGTAGGCACAGCCCTAAAAGATTTGAAAACAAATAATGAAAATTTGGCGGGTGTTATTTTGGATTTACGAGGCAATGGTGGTGGATTATTGGCAGAGGCGGTCAATATTTCTAACTTATTTGTTGATAAAGGCGAATTGGTGGTGACCACGAAAGGTAAGGTAAAAGATTGGGATAGAAGTTTCAAAACTTTAAATCCAGTTATGGACGCAGATATTCCGTTGACGGTTTTGATTGATAACGGGTCGGCATCGGCATCAGAAATTGTATCGGGTGTGATTCAGGATTTGGATAGAGGCGTGTTGTTGGGACAGCGGTCTTATGGTAAAGGTTTGGTGCAAAATACGCGAGATGTTGGTTACAATTCACGAGTCAAAATGACGATTGCGAAATACTATATTCCAAGTGGTCGATGTATTCAAAGTGTTGAATATGACGACGGCGAACCAGCAGATATTGCAGATGACAAACGCGAAGCATTCAAGACGCGTAGTGGTCGGGTAGTGTTGGACGGTGGTGGTGTTTCGCCTGATGTAAAGATTGACAAAGATGGAAAATCAAATATTTTATCGGTATTGGATGAGAAAAACTTTGTGTTCAACTTTGTTACAGAATTCGTTTTAAACAAAGAGACTATTGGCGAAATTGATGCTTTTCACTTCACCGATTGGGCTGGCTTTTTATCCTTTTTAGAAAAGCAAAAATTTAATTATGATACCGATAGTGAAAAATTATTGGAAAAATTAAAGGCACAATCTAAAGACGACGGCTACGTTTTTGAAAGCGATATTTTGGCTTTAGAGAATAAAATTATTGAAGCTAAAAAAGCGGACTTGGAAAAAAATAAAGAGGCGATTATTGATATGATTGAAAAAGAAATTGTAGGTCGTTATTATTATCAAAAAGGAAAAATTCAAATTGGTTTGCGAAACGATAAAGAGATAAAAGAAGCGGTGAAGTTGTTGAACGACAAAGAGAAGTATGCATCGCTTTTAAAATAGTAATTCTTTGAAAAAGACGCGTAAATTTACTGGTAGTGTCAATTAATAAGTGATTATTTCATCGTTACTAATTGACACTACCTATATTTCAAATCGGCAAAACTGCTGCCTTCTCCTTTCTTTTCTGAGATGCTAAAAACTGCTCTCCGGTCTCTGCCAACGTCTGTTCTAACGGCGTATAATCAAAATCAAAAACTGCCTTAGATTTCTCATTTTTATAAACAAAATCCCGGTTTACATGATTGACGGTATGCCGAGTCAACAATGGCTTTTTTCGTAAAAGCGTACTCCGCAACCACTCGCCCGCAATTGCCAATTCTTTTAAAATAAAATTGACTTGAATGGAAGGCGGTTTTTTATTTAAAACAGCCGCAACTTTAGTAAAAAAATCAAGGTAAGAACTATTTGCTCCATTTAAAATATAGCGTTCATTCTGAATATCGCTGTCCATTAATTTCACCATAAAACGAGCCACATCCCGTACATCCACATAACCTGTCGAGCCTTTTGGATAAAATTTCAAACCATTGTTCGCCCGTTCAAATAACTGTCCCGTGCCTCTATCCCAAAATCCGCTGCCAATAATCACCGCCGGATTCACAATACCAACATTTAGACCTTCCGCTACCCCACGCCAAACTTCCATCTCGCCAAGGTACTTACTTATCGCGTAGCTACTGTTCCAATTGCTACGCTCCCATTTCGTATTTTCGTCAATTACAGGCAATTTCGGTCGTCGCCCAATCGATGCAATCGAACTCACATAAACGAATTTTTCTACTTTCCGATATAGCGCGACATTAACCATATTGGTCGTCCCTTCCGCATTCACATCCATCATCAATTGATAATCACTCGGCGCATAACTCACAACCCCCGCACAATGATAAACCTGCTGCACACCATCCATTGCATCCTCTAAGATAAACGTATCTAAAATATCGCCCTCAATCCATTCAATTTTATCCGCCACTTCTCGCACCAAATCCATCGGACTATTCGGACGTTTAAGCGCACGAATATCGGTATATCCTTCCGCAACTAAATACCGCAAAAGATAAGAACCCAGGAAGCCCGTGCCGCCGGTGACGAAAATGGATTTGTTGTTTGTATTTTGCAAATTAGTGTATTTTAAGGTGTGAGTAGTCAGATTTTATAGCAATTTGCAATCTCTGACACCTAACCTTTGACTCCTGATACCTCTATGATAAACGTAATTTTGGAACAATGGTTTCCGCTTCTTTCAATGCAGGTAATTTTCCCACATCCAACCAGATTGTCTCATCATGCGGATAAGCTAAAACTCGTTCCTCTTTGGCTGCCGCTAAATAAAGTGGAATGATAGAGAATACCTCTTCATCTTTGGGGAAATAATCAAAAAACGCTGGACTAATCACATGCAGACCACTAAATGCTCGATTGGAAATAGCTCGCTGTCGCGGTTTTTTTGTCCATTTAACGTCACCTGTTTTGATATTTCTCCAACCAACAAGTTCGTTTTTTTTATTAAAAATAAGGTAGCGAGAAGTTTTGCGATTTCTAACCGCCATCGTTGCAATCGCATTGGATTGACAATGATAATCATAAAATTTTCGCAAATCCAAATCGGTGAGGATATCCGCATTACAGACTAAAAACGGTTGGTTATCATCAAAAAAATAACTCGCTTTTTTTAAACCACCTCCCGTTTCGAGTAGTAATTCTTTTTCATGAGAAATGGAGATTTTTATACCAAAATACTTTTTCTTTTCTAAAAAAGCAATGATTTTCTCCGCAAAATGATGGACGTTGATGATGATTTCGGTGCAACCATAATACTTCAATCGACGAATCGAAATTTCTAATAATGACATACCCCCTACTTCCACCAATGCTTTGGGGCGGTCGTTGGTCAGCGGGCGTAAGCGAGTGCCAAGTCCAGCGGCGAAAATCATTGCTTTCATGGAAAATGTGTTTAGGCATTCCGACTATCGTTTGTCATTCCGAGCAAAACCGAGGAATGACAAATAAAATTAACAATTCATTGCCCCACAAACATTAATTGTTTGCCCCGACACATAAGTCGACAAATCAGACCCCAAAAACACACAAACGTCCGCCACTTCTTTTGCCTGACCACCTCGTTTCATCGGAATGTTTTTTGTCCATTCTGCTACTACTTTTTCGTCCAATTCAGCAGTCATTTCTGTTTCAATAAAACCCGGTGCGATGGCATTGCATCGAATATTTCGGGAGCCAATCTCCTTCGCAATAGATTTTGAAAAGCCTAAAATTCCCGCTTTGGAAGCCGCATAATTGGCTTGCCCTGCATTTCCAGAAACACCAACAACAGAACTCATATTGATAATACTCCCCGTACGTTTTTTCATCATTGGACGAAGCATGTGTTTGGTCAAGTTAAAACAAGATTTCAAATTGGTGTGCATCACCTGGTCCCATTGTTCTTCGCTCATTCGCAACATCAATGTATCGCGCGTGATACCTGCATTATTGACCAAAATATCGACTTGACCGAAGTCTTCAAGGACTGATTTGACTAAATTTTCTGCTTGCTCGTAAGAACTTGCGTCCGATTTATACGCTTTCACGGTCACGCCCAATGCGCTCAATTCTTCCGCAATTCCATTTGCTTTAGCTTCTGATGATAAATAAGTAAAGGCAACATTGGCACCTTCTTCGGCAAATCTACGGCAGATAGCTGCTCCAATTCCACGCGACCCACCCGTAACGAGGGCTGTTTTATTTTCTAATAATTTCATTTTTTGAAATTTAATATTTTAGACTTTATGAATGAGATTTGAGCGGCTTTAAACTTGCTCAAACTCATTTATAAAGTCTATTGTAAAGTAAGTTTCTTTATCGTTTCCGCAAAGGAACGCGAAATTAAAAAAAAAGGAACGGCAAGTGAAATCTATCTTCCAGCATTCAAAATTAATTCTCTATAAAAACGAATTCCTTGCTTATACGTTTCTATTTCCAATCGTTCATTGATGCCATGAAATCGCTTCGTTTCCGCTTTCTCAATCCGTATCGGTTGAAAGCGATAGATATGGTCTGACAACTCTGTGTAATGCCGCGAATCTGTTGCCGCAATCACCAACGAAGGAGCAACAACAACCTCTGGATTCAGTTGTTGAATTGTCGTTTGAATAATCTGAAAACCAAAGGATTCTGTACTGGAAACCACCGATGGGTTTTGACTTAATTTAGCTTCTCCTGGCGTCACAATAACGCGATCGTCGTTGATTGTTTTTCGGACGTAATTGGCAACAGATTCGACCGTTTCTCCTGGATTGATTCGGAAATTAATCCGCGCAGAAGCTTTCGTTGGTAAAACATTATCTTTCACGCCACCACGCAACATCGTTGGTGCAGTTGTCGTCCGAATCATTGCATTGGATTGCGGACTTTGGGAAAATTGTTTTAGAATCAACCCTTCTGTCAACCACAAATTAGCAAAAAGCGTCTTGTTAAAAGTGCCCATTTCTGGACCAATATGATCAAACATATCTTTTACTGCCCCATCAATTTTTGCAGGAAACGGGTGTTCTTGTAAAGTATAAATTGCTTTACTCAATACACCGACTGCAGTTTCTTTGGGTGGCATAGAAGAGTGACCACCTTCTTCCAAATTTGCTGTAATGGTCAACGTCGTATATCCCTTTTCAGCTACACCAATTAATGCCAGAGGGTTGTCCAAACCTGCAACAGCATTTTCAACAATTAATCCACCTTCATCTAAAATAAACTCAAATGCCAACTTACGTTCTTTCAGTTTTTTAGCAATAGCTTGTGCGCCATTGATACCGCTCACCTCCTCATCATGACCGAATGCTAAATAGACAGTTCTTTCAGGTAAATAGTCCGCTTTTAACAGCATCGTTACCGCTTCTAAGATTTCAAAAGCACTAGATTTATCGTCCATCGAACCTCTTCCCCAAATGGCTCCATCCACAATTTTCCCACTAAATGGCGGGTGCGTCCATTTTTCTAAACTCCCTTCTTCTACAGGCACAACATCCAAATGTGCGAGCAATAAAATCGGATTCAACTTCGGATTTTTTCCCTGCCATTTATAAATATAACTAAAACGATTGACCGTTTCTTTTTCTAAAAGAGAGTCCAATAAAGGATATTTTTTTTGAATAAAAGTGTCCAAATTCTCGAAGGCTGTGGTGTCAACTTTTGAGGTAGAAGATATAGTTGGAATTTGTACGGCTTGCGAAAAACGTTGCACCGGTTCCTCTCCAATTGCTACTTTTTCGATAGGTTCAACTTTGGCTTGCTTAGACGCAAAACGCATTGTCTTGATAGTGAAAATCGTAACAATAATGATAACGGCTAAGATGAGTAGCCGAAAAAGTAATCGAAATAAATTACGAATAATATTGGAACGCTTTGATTTTCTCCTCATGTTGGTATGCTCTTTTTTTATGGCAAATTTAGAGAAAATTATTCCAAATAAAAGAATGAAGGCTTTTATTAAAAAAGCAAGCACAATCCGTACCTTGCCGCTAAAATTCAAAATATGAAATTACCCATTCCTATACCTGTCGAAGCGCTGGCTAAAAAAATTGGTGCAACACTCATTGGTGACAAAACCCTACAAGCAACGGGAATCAATGAAATTCATAAAGCTGAAACTGGTGATATTATTTTCGTAGATTTGGCTAAATACTTTAAAAAGTCTCTGAATTCTCCTGCGACGATTATTATTTTGAATAAAGAAACAGAATGTCCCGAAGGAAAGGCACTTTTGTTACACGAAAATCCCTTTAAGGCTTACGATAAATTGGTGCGCGAATATCGTCCTTTTCGTCCACTTTCGGCTACAATTGCAGATTCAGCCAATATTCATCCGTCGGCGATTATCGAACCCAATGTCGTTATTGGCCCGAATGTTCGTATCGGTAAAAACAGTTATTTACAAGCCAATGTTGTTGTTCACGAGCATACTATTATTGGTGACAATGTCGTCATTCAATCAGGAACGGTCATTGGTACGGACGCGTTTTATTTCAAAAAACAAAAGGATGGACATTACGATAAGTGGCGGTCAGGTGGTCGGGTAGTCATCGAAAACAATGTAGATATTGCTGCCAATTGTACAATCAATCGAGGCGTTTCTGGTGATACGATTATCGGAGAAGGTACAAAAATTGACTGCTTGGTTCATGTTGGGCATGGTGCAGTGATTGGCAAAAATTGTTTGATTGCAGGACAAGTTGGCATTGGTGGAAAAACGATTTTGGAAGATAATGTGGTACTTTACGGACAGGTTGGCTTGGCGCAAAATATCAGAATTGGCGCAAAAACAACAATTGGCGCAAAGTCAGGCGTGTCGAAAGATTTGGAAGGACATAAAATCTATTTTGGTTATCCTGCTGATGAAATTCGAACGAAACAGCGCGAGTTGGCTGCCCTACGGCACTTACCCGATTTTTTGAAAAACTTTTATGAGTAGTTGCGTTTTAAGTAAAACGGATTGGTGTGACTTTTTTTTGATGAGAATGGTAAAAAAACTGCTAACTTGCATTTTTTATAAAAATATTAGCTGCTCAAAAATCGAGTTCTAATTAAGTACTGTATAAAGTAAGTTTTCTTAAAACTTAAGAAGCGAGAAAATCTTGTGATTTTCTCGCTTCAAAAAACTCATTCCCCCGCGCCTGCGGCGCGGGGCGGTAGGGTGTTAAGGGCGCAAAACGGTTTTTGCAAACTGTTTTCCGACCTTAAAATCCTTTTGATAAAAAAAACTTAATCTATACGGTACTTAATTTTCAGATTACTGACAGCAAGGAGGTTTCA
>CAYUNA010000010.1:0-25797 GCA_964445895.1 uncultured Saprospiraceae bacterium
AAAATTCGATGAATTGTAGAAATAAGAGGTCTTACAAAACCTACGCGAAAGTAAAAAAATAATAATTGATTTTACGCATATTGCACATTTCGTGGCGAAAACACAGCACATCAAAATAATTTTAAATAAAACCGTGACTTGCGCAGTGAATTGCGTTAATGAAATGATATTGCTGCAAAAAATGTGGTGACCATTTTCGTGAATTTTTACATTTGCGCAATCATTTTTCATTTATCTACAAACAGATGCTACAAAAAATCATTGTTTTTCTATTACTTATTGTCTTGTCATCTACTGGGTTTGCTCAAAAGCCACCCGAAAACCAAGCTGAATTTGAAAAAGAGTATGAGCGTCGAATTCGTAAGGATGTCTTGTATGGCGTCTATATCCCAAAAGATTTGACAGATGCTTTCATTGAACTCAATAAAAAGATTGATACAGAATCCAAAGCCGCTTTTAAAGCTTTTCCAGAAGAAAAAGTAGCTGATCAACTATTCTATAGTCTTGGACGGTGGATGATTCACAATTGGGGCTTTTACGGCGGTTCAAGGCTATCTGCTTATATCAAGGGTTTGGGTATTTACCACCCTGAAGATATGGCGCGTTTTATTATCATTACCTATCATCGAAATTTAAATAAAAAGTCATTAGACATAAAGGAACTGATGAAAACGTTTCATGAAAAGCAAAATAAACAAAAAGAGGAATTGATAAATGGCGGCGAAATTTTGCATCAAGAAACTCGCCCAAAAAGTGGAGGAGGGGAGTAGCGAGACGTAGGAAAAGTGTTTGTTTGAAGCTAGCAAATCTTGTAATTTTCTCGCTTTTCATAATTTTATTTTTATTTAATCTAAATAAGTATTACTTTTGCGATAGAATTAAAAATCTATCCATGAGTTTGCAAAAAAACAACAATTCTGAGGCTACTGAATTTTTTACAAATGTGCGCTTGCCATTTGCACTACCCATCATTCAGGGCAAAAAATTGAAAAAAAAGTGTTGCAAAAAATTTAAAAAAGGAAAACGCTGCAAACGTTGCCCTGCAAATGCAAAATTGTTGAAATAATCAATTGGTAATCAATGCTTTAAGTCTTTTTACTTAAAGCATATTTTTTTGTCTTTTTCGTTTACTCATTTGTAATTTTCCTCAAATTATTTTAACGCAAATAAAAAAAAGTGGCTTTACCTTTATTAAAATTTATACTTTTGCACCGCAATTTTTTTAGATAGTTCTCTTTGATGAACATCTTTCCTCCTCAAAAAGTGACTTTTTCTCAAAAAAATTGTCTGACACATATATAATATAGTCTTTAGGTTTTCAACCTTTAGTCTTTAGGTTAAAAAACCAAAGACTAAATAACATTTAACTAAAGACCAAAAACAGATACACATGCCATCGAACCTGCTCATTGTGGAGTCACCTGCGAAAGCCAAAACAATTGAAAAATATCTTGGTAAGGACTTTAAAGTTAAATCGAGCTACGGACACGTCCGCGATTTACCTAAGAAAGAAAATGCTGTTGATATTGAAAATGGTTTTAAGCCAAAGTATGTCGTGTCTCCTGAAAAGACGAAAGTTGTCAAAGATTTGAAAGATTGGGTCGCAAAGGTTGACCAGGTTTGGCTCGCGACGGATGAGGACCGTGAGGGGGAAGCAATTTCGTGGCACTTGTGTGAAGTTTTGGGTTTAGACCCTAAGACGACGAAGCGGATTGTGTTTCGGGAAATTACCAAATCAGCGATTGAGAGTGCCGTACAACAGCCTCGAACAGTTGATTTGAGCTTGGTAGATGCGCAGCAGGCACGTCGAATTTTGGATAGATTGGTAGGATTTGAATTGTCGGGTCTATTGTGGCGAAAGGTAAAAACGGGTCTGTCGGCTGGTCGTGTGCAGTCCGTAACGGTGCGTTTGGTCGTAGAACGAGAGCGGGAAATTCAAAATTTTAAATCTTCTCCTTTTTATCGAATTAACGCTATTTTCAATGTTTTAAAAGATGGTAAAAATGTTGAATTGGCAGCAGAATTGCCCACTCGTTATAATGAAAAGCAGAAAGCAGAAGATTTTTTAAATAAATGTGTCAATGCGTCTTTTAAGATTGACGATATTTTAATCAAACCTTTAAAACGGAAGCCAACTGCGCCGTTTACTACTTCAACTTTACAACAAGAAGCAAGTCGGAAATTGGGTTTTGCAGTGCGTCGAACCATGGGTGTCGCTCAGAAACTCTATGAAGCTGGACACATTACTTATATGCGTACCGATTCGGTCAATTTGAGTGAAACAGCTTTGCAAGCTATTGCGGATGAAATTGTAAAGAGTTTTGGGCAAAATTATTTGCATACCCGTCGTTTTAAAACCAAAAAGGACAATGCTCAAGAGGCTCACGAAGCCATTCGTCCAACGGATATTACTAAAAATACCGTTGCTATGACTCGTGATGAACAGCGGTTGTATGAATTGATTTGGAAACGTACGATTGCCTCTCAAATGGCTGAAGCTCAATTGGAAAAAACGACTGTGAAAATCGGTGTCTCTTCTATACCGGGGGAGCAGTTGAACGCAACGGGTGAAGTCTTGAAATTTGATGGTTTTCTGAAGGTATATATTGAGTCCAAAGACGACGATGACGAAGATGATGATGCTAAAGGAATCTTGCCTCCATTGAAAGTTGGACAAAGCCTGGACTTAGGACAAATGACTGCTATTGAGCGATTTACGCGTCCACCAGCGCGATATACAGAGGCTGGTTTGGTGAAAAAATTGGAGGAATTAGGTATCGGTCGTCCTTCTACTTACGCACCGACGATTAGCCGAATTATGGAGCCGAAACGGGGTTATGTAGTAAAAGATTCCCGTGATGGCGTTGAGCGGGAATACAGCTTGATGACCCTGACAAATAATGTGGTCAAAAAAGAGACAAAAACGGAGATGACGGGCGCGATTAAAAACCGCTTGATTTGTACAGATATGGGCAAAGTCGTAACGGATTTTTTAGCAAAAAATTTCGACGACATCATGGATTATGGCTTTACAGCGGAGGTAGAAAAGAAGTTTGATGAAATTGCTGACGGTGATGTAAAATGGCAAAATATGATGGCTCAGTTTTACAAACCATTCCATGATGATGTCGTAGAAACATTAGAAAAAGCAGGACGGGAATCTGGAGAAAGAATCCTTGGAACTGACCCGGAAACAGGCAATACGGTACTCGTTCGGATGAATAAATTTGGTCGTCCGATGGTACAAATTGGTGTGAAAGATGAATTGGGGGAAGACGAAAAGCCTAAGTATGGTAATTTTAGCCCTGGTCAGACCTTAGAAACCATCACTTTTGAAGAGGCGATGAAATGTTTTGATTTGCCAAGAACATTGGGTGATTTCCAAGATAAAGAAGTGGTCATTGCTGTTGGTCGTTTTGGGCCGTACGTGAAGCACGATGAAAAATACGTGTCGATTCCACGAGGTGAAGACCCATTTACTTTAACCATGGAGCGAGCGCAGGAGTTGATTTTGGAAAAACAAGAAGCAGACCGACCAGTCGGTACCTATAAAGGCATTCCATATACTAAAGGAAAAGGTCGTTTTGGTCCATTTTTGAAATATGATAAATATTTCGTTAATGTACCCAAACGTTATGATTTTGAAAACTTAACGGTAGAAGAATCACATGAATTAATTGCAGCCAAACTTGAAAAAGAAGCGAATCGTTACATCCATAAATGGGATGATTTGGATTTATCGGTTCAAAACGGGCGTTGGGGACCATTTATTAAGTGGAAAAAACTGAACGTTAAATTGCCAAAGCGAGATGGCGAACGCGTAACGTCTGAACAAGCGAAAGAATTGACTTTAGAAGAGGTCAAAAAATTGGTCGAAGCAGAGTACGCAGGCGCATTTGATGAGAAAAAGAAGAAAAAACCAGCTAAGAAAAAAGCTGCGGCAAAGAAAAAGCCTGCGGCGAAAAAGAAATAATTTTTTTAAATGATGAATTATAAATGATGAATGATGAATTTGGTGACGAATTCATCATTCATCATTTATAATTCATCGTTAGCAAACTTACTATGTCAACTTACACGAATTTAATTTCCAGCAAATTAAACATTGGTAGCCGTCAAGTTACTGCCACCGTCAATCTGCTCAATGAAGGAGCAACCATTCCATTTATTTCTCGTTATCGAAAAGAAGTTACTGGTTCATTAGATGAAGTACAAATCGCTGATATTCAGACAGAACTGAAGAAATTAGAAGATTTGGACAAGCGTCGAGAGACTATTTTGACCGCTATCGAAGAGCAAGGAAAACTCACACCTGAGTTAAAAAAGCGCATCGAAAATTGTTGGAATCCAACCGAAATGGAGGACATTTATTTACCCTACAAGCAGAAACGTAAAACAAGGGGAGTAAAGGCGATTGAATTGGGACTTGAACCATTAGCTCAGGTCATTTTTATGCAAAAAAGTGATGATGTTGACCGCCTTGCTGACCAATTTGTAAAAGGTGATGTGGCGACTAAGGAAGATGCTTTGCAAGGTGCCCGCGACATCATTGCAGAATGGTTGGCTGTGGATGAAGAGGTGCGGAATCAAGTGCGGTATGCATTTAAAAAAGGAGCATATATCAATTGTAAAGTAGCTCGAAATAAAGAGGAAGATGGAGCAAAATATCGAGATTATTTTGCGTACACCGAGAAATTGAGCAAGTGTCCATCACATCGAATTTTGGCTATGTTGCGTGGAGAAACGGAAAATTTCTTGCGTGTTTCTATCGAACCTGATGTGGAAGAAGTCATGTATCGATTGGAACGCGATATTTTAAAGGATAGAAACGAAGCGGCCAATCAGGTCAAATTGGCATTGGAAGATGGTTATAAGCGCTTGATTGCACCGTCGATTGAGACGGAGTTTAGAAATCTGGCAAAAGCGCAGGCAGATGAGGAAGCGATTGAGGTTTTTGTGAAAAATTTGCGTCAATTATTGCTTGCACCACCTGTTGGTCAAAAACGCGTTTTGGGGCTTGACCCGGGTTTTCGGTCTGGTTGTAAATTGGTGATTTTGGATGAAAGTGGTGACTTGAAATATCATACTGCTATTTATCCGCATCCGCCGCAATCAGATGAATATGGAGCGACTCATAAATTGCAGGATTTGGTTGCTAAATATAAAATTGAAGCGATTGCGATTGGTAACGGAACAGCAGGACGTGAAACGATGGCTTTGTGTCAAAAAATCAAATTTGCGCATCCCGTTCAAGTGTTTATGGTCAATGAAAGTGGGGCTTCCATTTATTCCGCTTCGGCAATTGCACGGGAAGAATTTCCGAAGGAAGATGTGACCGTTCGGGGCTCGGTTTCGATTGCACGGCGGTTAATGGACCCGTTGGCAGAGTTGGTGAAAATTGATGCAAAATCTATTGGTGTCGGGCAATATCAGCACGATGTGAATCAATCGAAGTTAAAGGAAAGTCTGGGGAGAGTAGTGGAAAGTTGCGTAAATTCGGTGGGGATTAATTTAAATACCGCGAGTAAACATTTACTGACTTATGTTTCAGGTTTGGGGCCTACTTTAGCTAAAAATATTGTTGATTTTAGAGCAGAAAACGGTGCATTTAATTCGCGAAAGCAATTGAAAAAAGTGCCACGTATGGGGGAGAAAGCATTTGAGCAGTGTGCTGGCTTTCTACGGATTAGAGAAGCGAAAAATCCATTGGACAATACGGCAGTTCACCCAGAGAGCTATCATATTGTTGAGCAAATGGCGAAGGATTTGGGGACTTCTGTGAGTGATTTAATTCAAAATTCGGCGGGGAGAAAGCAATTAGATTTACGAAAGTATGTCACCGATGCCGTAGGTTTGCCTACACTGAATGATATTTTAAAAGAATTGGATAAGCCCGGATTAGACCCTCGGGGAGAGGCCAAATCTTTTGAATTTGCGGCAGGTATCAAGTCACTCGAAGACCTTCACGAAGGTATGGTTGTGCCCGGCATAGTAACGAATGTGACCAATTTTGGGGCATTTGTGGACATTGGTGTAAAGCAAGATGGTTTGGTGCATATTTCTCAATTGGCAAATAAATTTGTGAAGAACCCCGCGGATGTAGTGAGCGTTTCGCAGGAGGTGCAGGTGAAGGTGACTGGAGTGGATTTGCAAAGGAAACGGGTTCAGTTGTCGATGAAGGATGTGTAAGTAGATTTCTGGGCAGTGCGGTTGATGTAATGCTGTACCTTAATACAGTGTGTAAAAAGTTTTTTTGTATTTTTCACAAAGGGATTTTAAGGGAGCAAAACGGTTTGCAAAAACCGTTTTGCTCCCTTAACACCCCACCGCCCCGCGCCGCAGGCGCAGGGGAGTAGGTGTTTGAAGCTCGAAAATCGCGAGATTTTCGAGCTTCTCATAATTAAAAGAAACATAAATTACACGGCTTAACCCGATAAAAATTATTTTTTGGAAGTTCTCCTAATCCTCATATGGTGATTATCCTTAGCAGATTAACAACAGCCTCGTTCGCCCATCTTTTTCCATTGGTGCTCGGTGAAGACAAGGCGGAACGTTACTTTCTGGATGCTCAATCGCCAATCTGCATAAATGGCCTAAACCTAAAGAAATAGGCTGGGCCTTGAGATTGGGTAGATAATGAAGGTCGAAGAAGTTTTCTTTTAGAAAAGAGTCAAAATCAACTGCTGCGCCATGATATATTTTTTTTAATTCCGCTCTTATTTCGGGAACAAGCACTTTTTGTTGTGCTTGCGCATTCGGCAATATTTCACTGGTTTCACCATAGTAAGTGCACAAAATAGTGTCGACAGGTATCGGCGAACGGTCAATATGAAAAGAATAAACATCAGTTGGAAAATAGGGATAACTGTCATCTCTTTCATAAGACTTAATTAGGTTGAGCGTTGGAGCTGCACCGTAGTCAGTCAAGAGCTGCAAATCCCTTAAAAGAATTTCACGAGCAAGCTGTCCTTGTTTACTCAACTGTAGGGCTTGAAGTTCTTCTGGGTGTAGCTCGACTATATTTTCGTGTAGCTCAATCTGTTCAACAATCTCCGCAAAATCACCTACTAATTGACGATTCCAACAAATCGTATTGATTGCTCCATGGAAAGGGGTGGATATGAGGTCTTGAAAATTACTGACCGTTTGAATTTGTTGCTTTGTAGGCGATAAATTTATCATAGAGCTTAGTATTTCAAAACCTTGGCGTTTCTATAGCCAGGAAATGAGATGATATACAAGCCAATAGGCAAGTCAATAAGGTTAATTTCAATCTGTTCCTGATTATAACATTTTTTTGATTTTACTAAGTTGCCACTTGTATCAAAAATACTTACCAAACCATTTAGTTTATTACTAGCTTGCAAAGTGAAAATGCCATTTGTTGGATTAGGATGGATAGATAGTTTAAATTGATTATCTGCCTCGGTTACACTGGTTACAGGAGTATAAAAAGCACCAAAAAAGGCTAATCGGTTAGGTATATTATCTTCTAACCAAGTTTCAATATCAGGTGATAATCTTCCAGGATGAGTGAGATAAGTGTAAGCAAAGAGAGCAGATTCTGCTAAATCTTCCAATTGAGGATTATCTTGCGCGTATACAGTAATAAAGGTAGGGTCAGCAGCTTGAGCACTTGTCCATTCAGGACTGTTTTCATACATAAACTGATAGGAGGCATGAACCGACTCATGGAAAACCGTTTCTTCTAAATCATTAGTGCTGATTCGGGCATCCATATTATCAGAATACAGGATAAAAAATTGTCCCTCAATTTCTGCAAAAGCACCTCCATTCCCCTTATGAATCACAACATGGTCAAGCATATTTCTTTGAAATGCCGGAAGTTTTCCTAGTCTTGGACAAAGCTTGTCAGCATATTCTTGTGCAGCAGCTTGAGTGTTGAATGAACTATGACACCAAATTTCAAGTGTTTCGCCATCCGAAAAAGCAGCTTCAAATACAAATGTATTGACATCAAAAAGACTACCTCCATTCGGTGCGCCAGGCATTTCTTTGTTTTCAAGACCAACAAACGTGAGATTAGTAAAAGAATCAGGGTCTGTTTCTAAAATGAAATCTATATCGTTAGAAACAACCGAGTTTGGAAATAAAGGCGGTTGAGCCTCAATGTTAAAACTAAAAAATAGTATACTTAATAAAATAAGAGTATCAAAAGTAAAATCTTTCATAGGTATTAATTTTGCTGTTTATTAGACATCCGACATCAAGTTTATTTTGCCATTCCTATTTGTGTAATGACTTGCGGAGCATAATTTTTTAAACTAAAATTTAATTCTTTCCATGCTGTTCCTTGTTCTCCATTTAGTTGAATTCCTTCTTCTGTTTTAGAAATAGAAAATGCAAAGTTAGCAAGATTATCATCCGTTTTTTTAGATAATTCGTCTTTAGCATCACTCATGCCAAATTGATTAACTAATTGTGGTTGATAGTTGTTTTTGGTAAAGTTCAATTCCGTCCAAGCGCATCCAGTTGTACATTTAAGTTTAATTGCTTCTTCAGTCTTTATGACCTCAATGCTAAATGGCTTTAATGCTGTTGTATCCTTGTTTGAATTACAAGATAAGAGTGCTAAACTACAAATTAGAAGGTTTGTTAGAATAAGGTATTTGTGTGACTTCATTTTGTTAATTATTAGAAATTATTTGCTACATGGTATTCTTCATTTCACTAATTGTAAGGGAAAATTAGTAAGTTTTTATCAAACAAGCAAATAAAAAAGAGAGCAAATGACGGATGTCGAAATTTTCCAAAAATCCTATCGTTATTTTAGTAAGTACCGTAAAAGCTTCCTATCTAAAAACCTCAATATATCCCCGTACCCTTTGCTCTTCTCCATCATCATCAATCCATTCCAACAGATAGTAATACGTCCCATCGGGCAAATCATCCTCCGTTGCCCAAGTCGCTGGCCAGCCCTGATTGTCTCGATTGGTGTAATTATCGGTCTCAAATACTTTATTGCCCCAGCGGTTATAAATCTCCAGATGGTGGGTGAAACTTTCAATTTTACCAATCCAAAATACATCATTGAAGCCGTCATTATTAGGTGAGACGGCGTTAAATATGGTGAGTTCTAAACATTCAATATAGATGCGAACCAGCGCGGTATCGCATTGTTGAGGATTGCCGTCCAAGCAGACTTGATAGATAAATTCATCCTCATTATCACATATCGGTACTTCGGGAATATACGTTACAGAGCAGTCTAAATTGACAACCACTTCTCCCATTGTCGGTGCTTGCACAATGGTCACTTGCGGAATACCACCGATTAGGTAATCATTGCCTTTGATGTCAATCACTACTGGCGTACCGGTCTGTGTAGTGTCACCTCGGTCAAATTCAGCAATCGGGATCACCAGTGTATCTTGCACCAACATACAAATGAGCGTGGTATCGCAAAAACCCAAATCATCGCATAAAATGATGCACGCTGTGTCCTCCCCAAGTGCTAATCCTTGGTATTCAACAGAATAATCTATTGGGTTGACGTAGAAGTTGACATTGCCCATTGCAGCATTTTCACAATCGTTAAATCCATCACTGACAATACCCGGTAGTTCCGTCGTGTCTGGGTAGAAAATCATCGGATCGTTGATGAAAATGGTATCACAAAATACTTCAGCAGTGATTTCAATTGCCGTGATGATAAAGGTGGTCAAAAATTGATTGCCCAAGTCGTCGGTCAATAAAATACACGCCGTATCCACACCTTCTGTAATTCCCGAATAGTCAATGCAATATGTCCCATCGTCAATCTGGAAAATGACCGATTCGCCATTTTCGTCTTCACAAATATCAACCACACTAATGATATTTCCGGGTAGCGTATCGGTATCCAGACAATAAGTAGTGGCATCATCAAAAATCAAAATCGTATCTGTTACAATGAATCCAGGTAGTACTTGCAAGCAAATATCCACTGAATCGCAGTTGCCGAGTGCATCACACAAGAGCACGCAAGTGTTGCTGCTCCCCAAATCTACGGCTTCGTAAGTTAAGCAAAAACAAGCGTCTGAAACGGTATATTCTACGGCATCATTCGGAATTGTTGGGCAGTTTAGGCTAATTTCCGTAATTGGTCCAGCCAGGTTTAAATTAGCTAACGGAAAATGCAGTTGATTGATTTGACCAACGACCAAAGTATCGGATATACAGTCTGGAATTGGGGAAATAACGTCGATATTGATAACTGTCGTATCGCATAATCCAAGAGAATCGCAATAGACAAAACAAGCGGTTTCTGAGCCAATTTCCAAACCAATAATATCCACACAAGTGGTATCAGTCATGAAGTCTATCTGTACAAAAGTCTCGTCTGGACAAGCATTAAATAGCGTATCCAAGCCAGTCAACAATTCATTGTTATCAAAACAAAATGATAGCGTATCCCCAACCGGAATTTCTACATTCAAAGTATCAGTTGTCGTACAAATCACTTCCACAAAAATGGTGTCTGAACAGCCCGAAATGGTATCTAACGCAATCACTTCATGCGTTCCGACCGCCAATTCTAACGCGAAGGCACTTGGCGTAAATTGTGGATTAAAACCAATAAATGAAGTCAACGAAAGCGTTGTCACCAGCGTTTCCATTTGACCATAATTCACGCCATCGACACCACCTGTGATAAACGGAGAATTCAGTGTCCAATTCCCATCAGGGTCAAGACTATTCATAATATTAACCAACTCAGCTGGACTATTGAAAATCGAATCACCTGTATAACTACTGCCAGGCCATGTGATGAGTTCATAAGGTCCGCTATTGCCATTGCCAAATAGGGTGGTGAGGGAATAAACACCGATAAATTCAAAATCGCAATGCAACGGAATGTCTGTGTAGGTCACCGCATTGTCCGTAAAAGTATAATGGCTCAAATTGTCATTAGAAATATCCAAACACAACTCCGCCAACTCACCACAAGATACTTGCAAATAAGCAGAATCCGCAGGAGGATAAACATCACAATCTTGGCAAATCGCTATTTCTATATCAGTTAAAACATTTTGACAAGCGTTATCATCAATGACTGTTAAGTTGTAAAAGTCAGGAAATAAATTGGATTGATTCATTAAAGTGGAATCATTTCCTAAAGGCAGATTTTCCCACGCAAAAGCATAAGGCGGTGTACCTCCATTTACAGAAACATCAACCGAACCACCACTGTCTCCACAAGCCGTAGTTGCATTGGTAGAAATAACAATTGGGTCAGGTTGCTCTATGTCAAAACATGCACCGCCAGCCACACAGCCGTTGCCATCTGTGACAACAACACAATAAGAACCCGCTGAAAATGTTCCATTTGAAAATTCATTAAAACCGTCGGAGATGACAGTCGTTGTTGGTTGGGCGATGTCAGGGTCAAGCGACACGTTAAAGGCAATTGCCCCATTTGTTTCATTAAAGCAGCTTACATTGGTCACACTTGTAATGTTGACAGTTGCTGGAGGAACATCGTCTATCATGACAAAAGTAAACGGCAAATCACAGCCAGAATTTCCTAAGTCAGTAATCAAAATATTGTAAATACCCGCAGCAAGTCCATCTTGTATATTGGTAGGGCTTGCCCAGCTAAATTCATAATTTCCACTGCCACCAGTTACATTTATTTCAACGGTTCCGTCCGAATCGCCACAAGTTGGATTATTTAAAATAGTAGCTTCTGCTGAAAGTGGGTTTTCACTATCAATAAAAACGGCTACATAATTTTCACAATCTCCATTATTAGGGTCGGTTACAGTTACAAAATAATTACCTGGAGCAAGGTCAGTTCGCATAGCATCCATATTGCCATCCTCCCAAGTATAATTAAAATTCGCAGGTGATAAAGTCGCACTACCCGTCGTTGCATTACACGCAGCAGGCGTAGTAGTCACGGTAGCTTGCGCACCATCTTCCGCTTGAATAGTCACAAATGCCTCGGTAAAACAAGTAGCATCATTGCCATTAAAAATCGTTACAGAATAACCACCCACAGGCAAGCCATTTCGAGCGTTTCCATTGGTATTAGGAATGCCCAAATCAGGCGACCACACGAAGTTAAAATCACTTGAATTGCCATCTATCTGAATAAACGCACTTCCTGTTCCACCCAAACAATTGCCTTGAATGACACTAATTCCGGTGACGGTTGCAGGAGTACAATCACAGTTTTCTACGGTAACCAAAACGGATTCTTGAGCAGTACAGCCATTATCATCTGTAATTGTTAAGGTATATTCTGTGGTAGTCGTAGGCTGTACAATTGGCGTTAGCGTATTTTGACCAAATAGCGGCTGCGGCATCCATTCATAAGTGAAGTTTCCTCCACCACCACTTGCCATGCCCGTCAATTGAGTTTGTTCGCTACTACAAATTGTTACGTCTTGTCCAGCATCTGCGATGGGTTCATTAAAAATGGTAATGGTAACCTGCGCAGTATCCGTCTCATCTGGAAAATCAATTAAGGAAACGACGACATCATATTGATAAACGCCACCCGGTAGTCCATTAGAAAAAACAGGATTAGAGGTGTCATTATCAAAAATCAAGTTTCCAGTAGTTGGATTATTGCCAGGAATCCATTCAAATATTTCACCTCCTGAAGCTTGCAAAATTAAGTTTGCATCCGCACAAATACTGGTATCCACTGGATTCACCATTGCATTCACCGGAACTTGAACAATAACGGTAAAAATCGACGTATCTGCACAGCCATTTTCGGTATTGACAATTAGGGTATAGTCTGTTGTTTCAGTTGGAGTAGCAGTCGGGTTTTCGATATTTGGTATATCCAAAGTAGTCGTTGGCGACCATTGAAAATCGAGTGGGGGAGTGCCATTTAAAATGGTCGGTTGCAACTGCGCGGATTCACCTGGTGCAATCGTCGTCATTCCATCCGCAACGATGACGCCTTCCGCCAAAATAATTTGTACGGTATCGGACGTTATTATACCACAATTTGGTCTTTCAGTTTCGACAACATAGAATAAGGTATCCGTATCCATACCGTCGTGGTCAAAAGTGATGGTCGGAGTTGCTAATTTTAAATCAGAAAAATCGGCTTCGGAAGCAGGTGCAATAGCTGTCCAAGTATAATCCAAAGCGATTTGGTCATCACAGACAGGCGCACCAATTTCGGTGGTGAAAGTCTGTGCCGTATTGCTGCAAAAGGTCTGCGTTTCTCCTGCATTCTGCAATTGAGGAATAGGGAGAATCGCGGTTAATTCGCCACAAGTTGCAGTATTTTGAGCATCAATAACAAAAATTAGATTACAAATATCGGTAGAGGCGACATTGGTGTCAAACTCAAAAACCAAAGGATTGCTGACGGTTATGTCCCCGCTAATCATAAAAGTATTGATAAGCGGTTCGCCATTGACGATACCGTTTTGGTCAACATCATTGTATAATTCGATTACAAAATCTTCATTAAGAAATTCTTGATTATTGGTAAAAATAAATCCATTAATTGTCAAGTGTTCTTCATTGGTGTTGATACACTCTGAAGTGACATTATTGAAAGTTAAACCAAAACCTGCGCCGATTGGTAAGGCGGTCAAATCTGTTCCATTCGTTGAGGTAATTGTTTCTACAAAGCAGTTTTCGGTTAAATTTTCACAAAATACTTCATTTCTGGAAACGGTCATTAATTGAACTTCCTGCGTCAACGCATTACAATCAAGGTCAGGTGTATTGATTTGAAATTCAAAACTGGCAGTCACATTTTGTAATAAGTTCTCCTCCATTTGCCAATTCAAAATCTGAAATCCATTTTGAGTGGTAATTTCGGGTTCACCCAAATCCCAACCCATTGGCTGAATAGCAATAGAAGTTCCTGCCTGATATTCAAAACCAGCGGGTAGACTTAGTTTTACAAAATCATTTTCATCCGTTGGCGTAGTTGTTAGATTGGTAATATTAATTTGCAATGTAGAAAGGTCATTCGGATTCAAAACCGAACTCGGCGCGAACGTTACTTGAAATAATTTACTCAAATCTGGTTCAGCACCATTAATAATCAATGGAAAACTTTCACCCGCTTCAAAATTCGATAAATCACCACAGCCCTTTACACCTTGAAAATTATAATAACTTAAACTACCACTAACAAAATTACAATCAGTTTGATAAGAATACCGAATTTTGACTTCATTAGAATCAGATGGATTGTTGACATTAAAACCAGGCAGTCCATTGTCATTCAGATAGTTATTTAAAAATTCAAAGTTTCCATATTCAAAAACTTGTCCTTGTAGCGTATTTTCAATAAAAATTGGGTCAGCCAACGCTGGTATAAAATCAGCACTTGATGGATAGGCAATTTCCACGCTATTTGGAACAAAAGTAGCTCCTTGTAGTGGCAAAATCAATTGAGTTTTTACATCAAAAGCAGCTCCCCGGTCAATGTTTTTCAACAAAATAGTAATCGAAGAAGTTGCACAAATATTGGGATTATCTGCGGGCTGATCCGTTACATTGGCATCCAAAAATGGGTCTTCAAAGGTTAAGGATAAACCTTGCAAAACATCATCACATGGTGGATACAATTCAGGATTCCAATCGGCTTCATAATCGGTACAATTCCAACCCGTTCGCGCTGTAAAGTTGACATTTTCACATCGTTTTACAATCGCTTTAATTCTAATAAAATTACAAATATCTTCTAACTGATTGACTCCATCTGCACGAAGCAAACCATCGGTAAATGCAAACGAATTAATGCCAGTCGTACCATAATCCTGAATATCTAAAGGTACGGGATTGTCAGGGTCGGTGACATCTTCCATCGACACTACATCCACTGTGGAGGTTGGGTCTTCAATCGCTAACCAAGTCAAACCCGCATCAGATTCAAATGAGGTATTGCAATGTTGAACAATCCAAGTAGCCGTATCACCGAGTAGAATGTGATTGGAATTCGTAAAAGGAGTCAGTGTGAAAAATGGCGGTTCTTCGTACGCCACGATACTGTTGACTTCATCATTTATCAGCTCCATACACGAACCATCGCCAATATCTTTAGCATAATATCGGTCAAAATAAGTAATTGCGGCATCAAAATTATAGAGATTATTGCCGTTGCTACTACTCACATTCGAGCGGCAACTTGGCAATAAATGAATCCGTAGATTAAAGGTATAAGTCGCGACTTCATTCAAACTCGGCACTTGCAGCAGCGTGTCAAAGTTAGCCGAATAATGTCCGTCTGGAAAATCAGAAAGTGGCGGCAGGTCGAAAAAGTCATTTCCAAAAACAGGGTGTCCAGGAATAGAAACATCCACATCCACTTGGTCAAAAGCGGTCAAAACCGCAGGGTCGAAGTCAAAAACAATTGAGTCTACTTTAGTCGCCTGTCTGAATTCATTCGGAAAAAAATCACTGAAACCGTTGTTGACCGTAATCAATCGATATTGCATAGTAGTTTCCTCGCAGCCATTTGGAAAGTCGCTATTATTTGGAAAATCAAAGGCAATTTGGGTTGTCGCAACAGTAAAATTTTCGCCAAAATTGTCACAAGATTTTTCCTCTCCATCTACTAACGAAAAGCCATATGCTCGAAAATCTGGGATGCTCCGAAATTGCACGGGTAAAGGGCCATTAGGATTCAGCGCAAAGTTTCCAATAAAAATTACCGAGTCATTTTCATTTAAGGTCAAGCCTAAATTTTGCAAACAACTACTTAAATCGATGGTATATTTTTTAAAGCTGGTATCGACTTCTAAGGTTACTTGTGTCGGTAAAACGGGGCACTCCATTGGCGTTCCATTGACGACAAAACGTACCGTCCCATCCAAATAGTTGAACAATGGCTCGGGCGAGTCAGATTCATTTGGATTGATATGTGAAATGACCACACCGAGGTTATTTGAAATTGGCGTTTCTCCTACAATATTTGTAACAATCATTTCAACTTCATCGCAAGAGATGGCTACTTTTCTATTGGCATCTGCGGGCGAAACGGTGGTAGTATAAGTCGCATCCGTATAACCCAAAGAGGTTCGATTTGCTTCAAAATCCAGCGTCTGTAAGCCGTCTGGACATTGCAATAGTAAATCTGGAGAACAGGGTGGAGCGGTTCCATGCAGTTGTGGACCTTGTAAAACACCACAATACCAAATGTGACTACAGTCACAAGCTGGACAAGAAAATTCAAATGTCATTGGAAATTCTGTAGGGCCAAATGTGGCTTCACAATCGGCTTGAAATGCCAATTCCAGATTATAATTTCCATTTAAAAAAGGAGAAAAAGTTGCGTCATAAACTAAAATTAAGGTGTCATTATCCAATGCATTTGAAATTAATGGAATATTGGTTACCCCGTTTTTAACAAAAGTCGTTTGGTTCAAAATCAGGTTAATATTTTCAGGAATAACAACTTTTATGATAAAGGTTTCTTCTCCGTTACATTCTGTTTCAAAAAAGCGTACCGTTCGGGATTCGTTGTGTTGAATGAAGAAAACATCCGTTTCTGCAAAAGCATCCGAATCAGAGAAGTTTTCAAAATTGGAGTTAGAATTGGTGGGGCGAAAGTAACTTAATTCGAGCCGACTTTGGCGAATCTCACAAGCATCTGTGTATTCGACGCGTGCATTGAAACCCGTCGTAAAATCATTAGTACATTCATCATCAAAATCAATCGCATTGGCATTCGAGCAATCAAATTCGTAGAAAGCTGTGATTTCAAATGATTGATTTAATTCCAAATCATCAAAAAAACCGTCACCATCAAAATCAGATAAACCACCTGCCCCATCAGGGTCAGTGACAAATTGAAGATTATTGTTCAACAAGTTTGCACCCGAAAAATTAGTTAAATCCACTCCCGCAATGCGCATGCCTGTAATGCGAAAACCACCGTTCTCAATCTCAAACATATTACCCAGATTGATACCTGCTTCTATGTCAATCATCGTCGCAAATCCAGCGTCAAATTCTACACCGCCATTGGTGAAAGTAATTGTTGTCTGCCCTGTCGAACAATAGCCGCTAAACTCACTCGGCAATGCCCCCCCGTTCGTAAATCCGACATTGGCGGAACCCGAACCCAACGTTACAAAGTCAACAGTTTCAGAGCTTCGGCATTCCTCTCCGTTACAGCCCCACCATACTCGGTTGATACTGCCAGTGAAATCATCACAGGCAACCACGCAATAGCTTTCTGTAATCGTAATCGCTTCATTGGGGTCAAAAAATGTGTCATTATCGCCGTTCTCATTTGTCATAAAATAACTGCCGTCAATGTTAGTGGTAATGACAGTATCGCCGTTCATATCCAGCGTTTTATCAAAGGTAATGGGCTGACCATTAACCATCAAATCAGTGATATAAATACCAGAACCTTGTATGTTTTCGTAATTTAAATTATCAACAAAACCTTCAAGGGAACTATTATTGACTTTGATTTCTCTGGTAAAACAATCGCCAACTCGGGCGGGTGGATTGTTATTTTCAACATCAATCGTAAAAAATGGAACAGCAAATGCGTCACGATATTCAGAGGTGATAATTTGGTCGGTGAAGTTAGTGCCGTTGATTTCGTAATTGAGGTTCCAAGTATCCGATACTTGGACTTGATCATTAGCTGCAAGCGTATCCACATAAGCACAATTGGCACGAATCGAGAAAGCAATGTTGACCGAAGTTGTGCCATTTGGACTTAAATTGGGCAATGAAAAAACTGGGTTATTTGGATTTGTTCCGTTGGTTAGCATCACGCCTGCACTTGATTGCGAAGCATTGAAATTTATTAGCTCTACACCTGAAAAAAGTTGGACATTTGCTGTGATATTTTGCCGCTCAGCAGGCGAACCACCTTCCAAACTAACGGTGACAATAATTTCGTCGGCTTCCCCACAAATATTTAAAAAATCTGGAACAGTATTGAAATTAGAATACGAAGCAGTCAGGTTATTTTGTGCAGACAGTGAAGAAATACTGATGCCGAAAATAAAAATAGGTAAAAAAAGGATATGTAAAAGTCTATCCATCAAGGTGTTTGTTTTGGTCAAGGCTGAAAACATTGACTTTGTTTTGTTTTTTTATGTGAAATTAAGGGTGTTATCAGCCATTTACTATGCGAAATTTCAGGGGAAAAATGCAAGAAAAAAGGTGCTAAAATCGTGCCGAAAAGGCGGTGAATTTGGAGAGGAAATGAGGAGGTTTTGAGAGACTTAGACTATCTTCGTAAAATCATAAAGTGTTCAAAAATAATGCTTTATGAGGAAATAGGAATAATTGTTAAGCGGCTAAATTCTATTAGCTTCTTTGTTTCTAACTTGACCCAACCAAAAATATAACTATAATTGATTTTATGCGTGCGTTAGCAACATTATAAATGCTCTTAAGTGCTTGTGAGGTAATTAATTCTGATAAAACGAAACCCAATCACTCTACTAATCCATTAATCAAATACAGAAATTGCAACCGTTCCATCTCCATTTTGATAAAAGTTTCCACTAATTTCAATCTTCCATCAATGTATTTTTCTTGCCGTTTATTCAATAAAAATACAGAACTTTCGCCAAATAAAAACTTATCATTTTCTCCTTCCAAAAGCCTTCGGTAGCCTTCCACATTTTGTTGCATCAATGTTAATTGAGTTTGCAATACGACTTGTTGTTGCCGACTTGCTTCCGTTTTGTTCAACAATTCATTGCGCTTATTGTCAATATCCAGCGCGATGTCTTGTAATTTAATTTCGCCCATTTGAATACCTGCCCGTTCGCTACGCAAAAATAAAGGCATCGAAAATTCAAAACCCCATTTGTAATCACTGGCGGTAAAACTTGGAGCAATACCATCATCTGCAGTGGCGAGTAGTGGATTGTATTTGGCCTTTAATTTTGGTTTTAATTTTTCCCGTTTCAGGCGTTGTTCTGCCTCAAAATAAGCCTGTTTGTTTAGCTTTTCATTGATGATTGGATTAGACAAAAGGCGATTGCTAATATCAATCGCAGTGTTGATTTCAAAAATTGGGTCGGTGTAAAATTCGGGCTTCACCGCATTTTCTAATTCTAATGGCACTTCATTAAACCAAAGGAAATTTTCCAAATTTTGCTGTGCTTTCAATCTTTTACCTTCATAAAATTGCGCTTTATTTTGAGCATCTTGATAAATTAGCAATGCTTCCAACGTATCCATCGCTGTTTTTTCACCGCCAAAGTAAGACCGCTTAGTATTGTCAAAATAAGTTTCCGCCAGCTCAATACTTTCCAAAATAATTTGTTGAGCGTAATAGTTTTGTTGCCAATCCAAGTAGGCCAGAGATGCGCCATAAATTAATTCGTTCAATACAATTTGTCGCTGGTTTTCTGCAAGGTTTTGAAAAATTTTAGCTTGTTGTAACGCTATTTTTCGTTCATTGACAATCAATCCTTGAAGTACATTCACTTCCACACCGACGTTCCATAATCCAAATTTGTCCGTTTTATTTTCTGGATTCAAAAATACACCATCATTGTTTTCATAGCCGCCTACAAAGTCAATTCCAAAGACTGTCGGGACTCTTAATGTGCCTGTAAAATTTCGATAGTATAGCAGGTCATCGAAGTTTTTTTGACTCCAATTAGAGGTCAATTCCGGGTCTAAATTTCCTTTGGCAGACAGCCATTCTGCTTCCGCTAAATTGATTTTCAATGCTGCCTGTTTGGCTACTGGATGATAGCGAACGACGTTTTCCAAATATTCCGAATAGGTAAAAATAGTGGTGTCAACTTGCGCGAAGTTCGTTGCTAACCAACTATTTGAAATAATAACAAGTAAAAGTATTTTTTTGAAAATCAAACGCATACAAATCAGTGTTTTACTAAATGGATGTTTTCTAAGGTCTTTCCATGTGGTTTTGAATTTCCATCTTCATCAACGTGCACAAATACAATATTGTCAATTTTAATGATTGTTTCTTTGGTGAAAACATTGCGAACTTCACACGAAAAACTAATCGAAGTTCGACCTACGTTATTGAATCCTAATCCAATTTCAATTACATCACTTTGTTTGGCAGAGCTGACAAAATTGATTTCAGAAATAAATTTTGTCACTACACTCTTTGAACCCAATTTGGTCATGGCGTAAATACCCGCTTCTTCGTCTATCCACTTCAGCAATGCCCCTCCAAATAGCGTGTTTCGAGCGTTTAGGTCACCAGGTTTGATTAATTTTCTTGAGTAGAATTTCATAATTATCTTTATAAGTCAAAAGCCAAATATTGGGAAACAACTCGTCGCCAAACGTCTCTTCCCTTAGTTATCATTGCTATTTCACTTTCCTGAGCGGTGCTTTCGTTTTCACCTCTTTTGTTTTTTCATCTACATTTTGGTAATAATCAGGTGGGAAGCCATTCAATTGTCGCCACAATTCGTACCAAATCGGGACATTTTGTAGCATCATAAATGAGTTAGTTCCTGTACCAACTCGTAATTTATCAGGCCAGATTTTTTCTGATTCTTCGGGTTCAATTAAAATTCGATATCGACCATTTTCACTGATATTTTGGTCAATTGCCAAAATCTTTCCCGTAAATACACCCGTTGAAGCTTCTGGCCATCCGCTAATTACAATTGCTGGCCAACCATCAAATCTCAGTCGAGTCCGTGTACCAATTTGCAACAAAGGCAAATCTTGAGGTTTCACATAAGACTCTACCGCCAAGTCATAACTTTCAGGCATAATTGTCGCCACATCTGACCCTTCTTTAATGATTTCACCGATACCTTTTTTCAAGGTTTTGGTAATATAACCAGACTGTGGAGCAGTGATTTGATAGAACTTTTGCCGTTGATTCAGGCTACTCAATTTATTTTTCAACTTTGAGGTTTCTGCTACACTCTGAAACTTCGCAGAGAGAGCCGATTGTTGGTCTGATTGCGACTTAGCAAGCTTGTCATAATAGTTCCGTTCGATAGCATTTAACTCAATAAATAGATTGGTTAATTCATTTCGCTGGTTGAGTAATTTATTTTCTTGAACGGTCACTTTTGCTGCTGTTTGCTGGACTTTTAAGTCTTTATCTTGCAATTCAGTCAAGGTTTTCAATCCTTTATCATACAATTCTTTTGTTCGAGAAAATTGGTTTTCGGCAATTTCCAAATTGGTTTTATACGCTTTCAAATCAATGCTATCCATCGTGATTTTATTCCGCGTTTGCTGGAGTTTATTTTGCGTTTGTTCTTTTTTCAAACGCATGGATTGTTGTAAAGCTGCATATTGATTTTTTAACGCAGAGACTTTGTCATCATAAGATTCAACACTTTGAGATTTGGCGTCCATTTGTTCTGCTGTTCGCTCAATTATATCAGGGTCAAAATATTCGCTTTTGACCTCAGAAATAAACACAATCGTATCGCCGGCATTGACAAAATCACCTTCACGAACGTACCATTTTTCTAATCTTCCAGAAATAATGGATTGAATCGCCTGTGGTCGTTGTTCAGGTAATCGAGTAGTCACGTAGCCCTTTGAGTTGATGTTTTGCGTCCAGGGCAAGAACAAAAAAATCAACAAACCAATCAGCATTCCACCAATTAAGTAGAGTGATAAGCGTCTAATTTTACTTTTTCTGAGCAATTTATAAGCACGCGAATCTTCCAGTTTAACGGAAGTTTTAATACCGTTTTGAGAAATATTTAACATGGCTTATTTTTTTAATGGCAATGCAATAATTTGATTACTTTTTTCCATCCAATAGTCTGAATCGCCAACGACAACGACCGTCCAGTTTCTTTTTTCATCCATCAGATAATCAATAATTCTTCGTTTCTCCGATGACTCAACAAACTGAAGAGGGTCTTCCAATAGCAACAATTTTGGTCTGGAGACAATAATGCGAGCGATTTGTAGCTTCTGTATAATGGTTCTCGGCAACCGTCGTCCACCACTATCCACTATAGTCTCGATGCCTCGGGGTTGATGCGCAAAATATTCATTCAAGCCCAAAACTTTGATGACTTCATTGATACGGCGCTCCGAAATTTCGCGTCCCATTGTGATGTTTTCTCTGAATGTCCCTTCAAACAGTTGATTAACAGGGAAGGCAACACCTGTATTTCTATGCAGATTTGTTCTTTGATAATTGGCAAACGGAATTTCATTAATATACAAATCACCATTGTCAATATCGTGAATGCCCGCCATAATTTGCAACAAAAGGGATTTACCACTACCTGATGGCCCCGTTACTACAACTTTGCCTCCTGGCGGAATATCAAAAGAAAGGTCTTCGATAATTTTTTTGCTTTCTCCTTGAAACCCAAATTCAATATCCACTGCCTTTATCGCCAGTCCACCTTCTTCTTCAATCATCGCCACACCGTTATCACTATCTAATTTTAAATCGGTAACAAAGCCAATTTTTTCTAAGGCAGTCAGCACATCATATATAGTGTCAATAGTTCGCAAGACCTTTTCCACGGAATTGATAATCAAAATGATAATAATTTCGGCAGCAACAAATTGTCCGATATTCATTTCATTTTGAAAAACCAGCATTCCACCTAATATCAGCAAACCAGCAGCTACAAAAACCTTGAAACCAATAAAAAGACGAAATTGATTTAATAAGACTTGAAAATGTTTTTCTCTTGCGGATAAATAATTAACGACAATGTCGTCCGTTCGATTGAGGTGAAAATTGACAGGGGCGTTGAGCTTAAAACTTCGATTCACGCGAGCTATTTCTTCCAGCCAATGCGCCAGATTGTATTTATATTTACTTTCTTTTAAGCTGGTATCCAATCCCTTTGGTGCAGTTATTTTAAAAATTAAATATAAAACCAAAATCAACGAAACTCCCAGAATAATAAAATAGGGACTATAAATCGCTAAAAGAATTAACCCAAATGTGATTTGAAATGCCGCTAAAGTGAAATCAATTAATACTTTAGGTAGCCCTTTTTGAATCGTTAAAGTATCAAAAAAGCGATTAACCAACTCTGGGGCGTGCGTTCTATCCAATTGTAAAAAAGTGATTTTTGGAATACGGTAAGCAAACTCAAAAGCAGAGCGCGCAAATAAATCCTGCTGAATATTCTCAACTACGCGTAGTTGTAATACTTGCAAAAGTCCGGTAATCGCAATTCCAATCAAAACAAACCCAACCAAAACGACCCACGAAGAAGTCAGTTCACCCGATTGGATAAAGTTGATAATCGCTTGGATACCAAGTGGTAACGTCAAATTGACAATCCCGATAAAGATGGCGTAGGCGTAAATTTGCCGCAGCTCAAATTTGTAAATTTTTAATAAACTCCAGAAACGCTGGATAGGCGATGTATTCATAAAATTTTCCCTTCTTTTATAGGTTTCTGGTCTTAACGTTTTAAGGGGAGATTAAGTTTAAAAATATTTTCTTTGCTTTGGATTTTTATCTACGCAAAAAGATTGCGCACTGCCTGCTCATCTTTGCATCATCATTTGAAACAAACGATATTTATTTTCAAAAAAAAACCTTCTGGGAACTTTTTAAAATAAAAAATCCTTGTTTCGAATGCTTGCAAAATTTACAAAAGAGTAAAAGAAAAAAGCCGATACTGAGGAAAGGTGTTACTTCGATCATTGATTTGAACTCAATTTATTAGATAACCACACCTTCCGTTTTCGTTCAGCTTTTTAAAAATATAACAATTGGCAGTGAAGCAAAGCGTTACTTCAAATCCTAAACGGAGGGTCGCAGGTTCGAATCCTGCTTTCGGGCAACCGAAATAGCTTAGATGGTAGAGCATCCGTATAAAAAGCACGCTTGCTATTTTTCTCCAATTGTTTAAAAATTAATTGGCAGTGAAGAAATGAGTTACTTCGATTATTTAGATTAATTAGACAACACTCACTCTGTTTTTCTCCAATTATTAAAAAACATCAGATGGCAGTCAGGACTTGAGTTACTTCGACTATTAATTGAAAATTACACTCAACCCATTTTTCTCCATCTGAATTTTAAAACCCTTAAAATTATTAAAAATCATGTCAAAATTCAATACTACAAAAACGACAAAATCTCGCGCAACTACGAATCATATGGGCGCGAAAGCCTACAACTACGATGAAAAATTCGAGTTGGTTTCGACCATGTTGACGACTTTTGTGGAAGATACTTATTATCGAAAAGGACAGGATACAACCAAGCGTTTGGTAGAATTAACTTCTATCATTGAAGATAAACGCTTTATTGCAAAAGCGATTTTATTTGCTCGTAAGGAATTCAATATGCGTAGCGTCAGCCATTTGATGGCAGCAGAATTAGCGGCAACGTTGTCTGGAAAAGCCTATGCTAAAAGCTTTTATGAGCAATTGGTTGTGCGTCCAGATGATATGACGGAGACGTTGGCAGCTTTCAAAAAACTGGGTGGAACGACGATGCCGAATGCTATGAAAAAAGGTTTTGCGAAAGCCTTTGATAAATTTGATGGCTACCAGTTGGCGAAGTATCGTGGTGAGAATAAAGCTGTTAAACTCGTCGATTTAGTCAACCTGATTCACCCGACACCGACACAAGGCAACGCGAAAGCTTTGCAAGATTTGGTAGACGGAAAATTGCGGAATACGCAGACTTGGGAAGCCAAATTGACGGAGACAGGTAAAGACGCGGGTGCTTCCAAAACAGAAGCTTGGGAAGATTTGATTTTGCAAGAAAAATTGGGTTATATGGCGATGCTGCGTAACCTCCGAAACATCTTGCAAGCCAATATTTCTGACCAAGCATTGGATAAAGCATTGGTATATTTGACCAACCCAAAAGCGGTGGCGAACTCAAAGCAGTTTCCATTCCGATTTTTGTCAGCTTATCAGGAAGTTTCTAAAATTAGCCCAACTTCTACGGTTAAAAAGTTGCTGACTTTCGAGAAGGATGGTGTTTCAAAAAAACGCGTTGACAAGGTGTTGCAAGCGATTGAAAACGCGCTCAATATGTCGATTGCCAACTTGCCGCTATTGACTGGCGAAACCGTTATTTTGACCGATAATTCTGGTAGTATGCGAGGCGATAGCGGTGGAAGTTCTGCTATCTCGGCGATGAGTAAGCGGACTTCAGCAGACATTGCTAACTTGTTTGCGACTATGTATTGGAGTCGTGCGAAGAACACATTGATTGGTTTGTTTGGTGACCGTTTGGCGATGCCGACACTTGACCGTTCAGCGGGTTTATTTACCAATTTTTTCAACTTGCATAAAGCTGGTGGAACGGTTGGTTACGGTACAGAAACGGGAATTTTCACAATGTTTGAGCGTCTTTTAGCAGAAAAGCGTAAGCCTGCCCGAATTGTTATATTTTCGGATATGCAAATCGGAAAAGGTTGTAGCTGGTATGATACCAAAGGTCGAAGAGGTGCGGATTTCAATAAATTGTGGGAATCTTACCGTGCATTTCATCCTGAGGTGAAAGTCTATAGCGTTGATTTGCGTGGCTATGGAACGACTGTTTTTAAAGGCAATGTCTTTAAAATGGCGGGTTGGAGTGATAAGATTTTCAACATTATGGAAATTTTGGAACAGGATAAAAATGCGCTGATTTCGGCGATTGAAGCAGTAGAAATTTAACGGTAGCGTTAAGTGACATCAATCGTATTAGGGGCAATAAATTTAAGGGAGTTTGTAGGTTATTTTTACAAATTCCCTAATGCTTTTCTACAGTCAATTTCGACCGCATGCACCATGTTTTTTTTCAAAGACAATCATATTTTAGTTTATTAAATTTGAGAAGACGTTCTATGAAAGTAGAGCGTCTTTTTTGTTTAGTTTTGCGTCTTTTTTTTAAATTGAAAATCTTATGAAATATAAATGCATCATCTTCGATTGTGA